>CANPZJ010000119.1 GCA_947588795.1 uncultured Bacilli bacterium | reverse complement strand
TATGTTATTGAAATACCTACTAATATGCCAGTTATAAGAGAAGATTATGCTGATTTAGTTTATGCAACTAGTAAAGGTAAATATAACGCTATTATAAATTATGTTAAAGAAATACACGCAACTGGTGAACCAATTCTTATTGGTACTATCTCAGTTGAGGCTAATGAATATTTAAGTGACCTACTTAAAAAAGCTGGTTTGAAGCATGAGGTATTAAATGCTAAGAATCATGAAAGAGAAGCTGAAATAATTGCGAAAGCCGGAGAAAAAGGTGCGATAACTCTTGCTACTAATATGGCTGGTCGTGGTACCGATATTAAACTTGGTGTTGGTGTTAAAGAACTTGGTGGTCTTTGTGTAATTGGTACGGAAAGACATGAATCAAGACGTATTGATAACCAACTTCGTGGTCGTGCTGGTCGTCAAGGAGACCCAGGTAAAAGTCAATTCTTTGTATCTTTTGAAGATGATTTAATGCGTCGTTTTGGTACAGAGCGAATTAAAACTATGTTAACTTCTCTTGGTATTGATGAAACACAAGCTATTCGTTCTAAAGCTTTAACAAAAAGCATTGAAACAGCGCAAAAGAAAGTTGAAGGTAACAACTATGATATTCGTAAAACTTTACTTGACTATGATAATGTTTTAAATGAACAAAGAGAAATAATATATGCAAGACGTAATGAAATATTAGATCAAGATAGTATTCATGAAAGTATTCTTGGAGTATTTAGAAATACCATTACTAATTTAATTTCTAGTCATTTTGATAAAAATGGTTCTATAAGTGAAGATGATTTAAAAGAATTAGTAGAATATGTTAATGCTAATTATTTAAAAAATAATAGTTTAAAAATTAAAGATGTTAAAGATTTATCAGATGAAGAATTAAGAGATAAAATTTATGATTTAATTATTAAAGATTATGAAGTAAAAATGGTTGATACACCAGTAATGAATGAATTTGAAAAGGCCATATCTCTTCGAATTATTGATTCAAACTGGGTAGAACACATGAGTGCGATGGAACATTTAAAAGAAGGTATTGGTCTTCGTGGTTATAGTCAAACAAATCCTATTCAAGCTTATACTATGGAAGGATTTGAAATGTTCGATGACTTACTTGTTAAGATTGAAGATTTAACTGCTCAATTCTTGCTTAAAGCGGAAGTAAGACAAAATACAGAAAGAACCCAAACTCTAAAAGGAACTGCTAATGATGGTAAAGAAACAGTTAAAAGTACTCCTAAAAGAGTGAGTAAAATAGGTAGAAATGATCCATGTCCATGCGGATCAGGCAAGAAGTATAAAAATTGCTGTGGAAAGTAGTAGGTTTAAGAAATTATTTATGCAAGAAATAGTAACTATAAAAGATTATTTGGAAAATATTGTTAAAAAATTAAATAATAAAACAGAAAAAGAATATGTAATAAGATGTTTTTCATATCCTATTGTTTATGAATTTTATGGATCACATAAAGATAGTGCTTTAGGATACAATACAAAACAAGAAGGAATTATTGCAATTACAACTAAAAATTTTGATGTAAAAAATATTTTTCAAGGATACTTGTGTTACCCCGAAGAATATTCAGATTTTTATGAAAAAGGAGATTTTATATTATGCTTTGGGCCTGATGAAAGTTTGTTGAATTTTGAACAAATATTGGAAGAACCAATTAGTGATTTAGATATGTGCAATTACTTCTATGGGCTACCTGAAATAAATAAAGCACAAAGAATATTATAATAAATAAATGTCATCAAATAATTTGGTGGCATTTTTTGTAATAAAAAAGTTAAAACAACTTGCAAATACAATTGTTCGTGTGATACAATTATATTGTACAAAAATAAAGGGAGGTTTGGAAAATGAAAAAAGATTTATTAACTACTGAAATTATTGTTCAAGAAAATATAATTGGGATTATGCGAATTAATAATGTAAATTATATTTCTTTAACTGATTTAGCAAAATATGCAAATCCTAAAGATCCATCTGGAGTAATAAGAAATTGGATGTCAAATAAAAATTCTTTTGATTATTATAGTTTATGGGAAGAAATTAATAACGAATATTTTAATTCCGTGGAATCCCACAGAATTAAAATTGATGAAGTACCATATAATAGATTTACTATGACTCCAAATAGATGGAAGAAAAATTTTAACGCAATTGGTATTATTCCTAGTAGTGGCAAATATAGTAAAGGTACATTTGCTCATCCAGATATTGCTTTTGAATTTGCTAGTTGGTTGTCACCTGAGTTTAAATTGTATTTAATAACAGAATTTGAAAGACTAAAAACAAATGAAGCTTATAGAGAAAAAATTGAATGGAATGCTACAAGACTTTTATCAAAAGTTACTTATGTGATTCATACTGATGCAATAAAAAAATGTATTGTTCCTACTTTAACTGAAAAACAAAAAGAATTTGTTTATGCTGAGGAAGCAGATGTATTAAATGTTGCATTATTTGGAATGACAGCAAAAGAATGGCGAGATAGTAATCCAAAATTAGCTCAAA
>CANPZJ010000118.1 GCA_947588795.1 uncultured Bacilli bacterium | reverse complement strand
CTATTACTTTATTATTTTTAACTATTACTGCTCCAACAGGAATTTCATTTTTTTTATATGCCTTAATTGCTTCTTTATAAGCAATTTGCATATATTCATTTATATTATCATTATTCATTTCACTATCTCCATTAAAAAAGCACACACAAATAGGAATCGATGTGGCTGCTGTCTTCCAACTCTGACCAGTTTACGATATATTTGTTGTGCAAATTAATATTACCATAAATCATCTTTTAATGCAAAAAATATTTCCTGGGAAATATTTTCTAATGTTTCACGTGAAACATTAATAATAATTTAATTTTTTTCAAACTATAAAGTTACTTGAATACAAATCATTGTCAAATAATGTTTTACTATTATCCAAATTGTAATCGTGTAATTTTTAGCCTCTTATCCTATTATTTTTTAATTAACCTGTAAAACAACATATTTTATTTATTCAATGTTTCACGTGAAACATTGAATATTAAAAATTATTTCCTGGGAAATAATTTAAAAGATGCTAATAATTAATCAGCATCTTCTTTATCATCTAAGTTTTTCTCTATATTTTGATTACTTTCAACAGAAGCATTATTTTCTTTAGGTAATTCTTCATTTTCATTACTCTCTTCTTCAGTTTTATCAACAACACTAATAGTTGCCACTAATTGATTATCTCTTAATGAAATTAATCTTAATCCTTGAGTAACACGACCTAATATAGAAATTTGATCAACTGGAAGTTTAATAGTTATACCAGCGTTTGTCATAATTACAACTGCTTTGTCATCTTCAACAACTTTAGCTGCAACTAAATTACCATTCTTTTCAGTAACGTTTAGAGCAAGAATTCCTTTACTTCCACGTTTAGTTTGTCTAAAATTACAAACTTTTGTACGTTTACCATAACCTTTCTCTGTTACTAATAGAATTATGGCATCATCATTTACAACTTCACAACAGATACAAGATCCACCATCAAGATTAATACCTTTAACACCTGTAGCAGTTCTACCCATACTTCTGATTTCGCTTTCAGCAAATTTAACCATTCGACCATGGTCACTACCTAATAAAATAATGTTTTCACCAGTTGTTTTCTTAACATCGATTAATTCATCATTATCATTTAAATTAATACATATTTTACCAGATGTTCTTATACTTTCAAATTCAGTTAATAAAGTCTTCTTAACAATACCTTTTCTTGTCGCAAATAATAAGTATTTATGTTCATCATTTTTACTAATCTTAATAACTGAATTTATTTTTTCGTCTTTTTCAATATTTAATAAATTAATTACTGGAATACCCTTAGATTGACGACTAAATTCAGGTATTTCATAACCTTTAATCCGATATACTTTACCTTTATTAGTAAAGAACATAATATAGTCATGAGTTGATAAGTTAATTAAATGTTCAACATAATCTTCATCATTAGTAGTAAGTCCTTTAACACCAACTCCACCACGATTTTGAACTCTGAAAGTATCATTTGTTGTTCTCTTAATATAACCTTTATTTGTTAATACAACCATAACATCTTCTTCAGGTATTAAAGATTCATCTTCAATATATTCAATTGCAGTCATATCTATTTTTGTACGACGATCTACGGCATATTTATCTTTAATTTCAAGAAGTTCATCACGAATAATACCTAAAATTTTCTCACGAGAGGCTAAAATAGCTTTATATTCTTCGATTTTTTGTAATAAATCTTTTAATTCTTCTTCAATTTTAGCTCTTTCTAGACCAGTTAAACGACGAAGTTTTAATTCTAAGATAGCATCCGCTTGAACATCTGTTAAGCCGTATTTCTTCATTAAAGTTTCTTTTGCTATAACATCTGTTTCTGATTCACGAATTATTTTAATAAAATCATCTAGATTATCTAGAGCAATTTTGTAACCTTCTAAGATATGGACTCTTTTTTCAGCCTTATCTAAATCATATCTAGTTCTTCTAATAATTACTTCTTCTTGATAATTAATATATTTAGATATTATATCTTTTAATCCTAATGTTCTTGGTACTTTATTATCAATCATTAAGAAAATGATACCATAACTTGTTTGAAATTGGGTATGTTTGTATAAATTATTAAGTACTACTTGTGGATTTGCTTCCTTTTTCAAAGTAATTGTTATTTTCAAACCATCTTTTAAATCTAGATGATAATCTGCTATACCATCAATTATTTTATTGTGAACAAGTTCAGCAACTTTATCCTTTAGTTCAGTAAGATTTACGCCATAAGGTACTTCATCAATTATGATGTAATTTTTACCATTTTTTTCTTCGATAGTGGCTTTACTACGAATAGTTATAGTACCTCTTCCAGTTTCATAAGCCTTTTTAATACCACTATTACCTAGGATAATACCACCAGTTGGAAAATCTGGACCTTTAATATATTGCATTAAGCCAGCAGTATCAATTTCCGGATTATCAATGTATGCTACACATCCATCAATTACCTCACCTAGGTTATGTGGTGGAATATTAGTTGCCATACCAACGGCAATACCCATTGTTCCACTAACTAAGATATTTGGAAATCTTGAAGGTAATACTTCAGGTTCTTTTTCTGATTCATCAAAGTTTGGTAAGAAATTTACCGTATCTTTGTTAATATCTCTTAGTAATTCTAAAGAAATTTTAGCAAGTCTTGCTTCGGTATAACGAGATGCTGCTGGTCTTGGA
>CANPZJ010000117.1 GCA_947588795.1 uncultured Bacilli bacterium | reverse complement strand
ATTATTTAGAATATCGTAGAAAATATGTTAGTAATATTTTTCAAAACTTTAATTTAGTTAATAGTTATACTGTTTATCAAAATATTGAACTTGCTATGCTTATGAATGGTAAGAATAAAAAAGATGTCAAAAAATATATCAATGAGTTAATTAATAAAGTAGGTTTAAAGAAATATCGCAATACTCACGTATCTAAATTATCTGGTGGGCAAAAACAAAGAGTGGCAATTGCGAGAGCTCTTGCCAATGATACTCCTATAATTGTGGCTGATGAACCAACCGGAGCCCTTGATAGTGCTGCATCTGCTAGTATTTTAAAGTTACTTCATGAAATATCTAAAGATAAATTAGTAATAGTAGTTACGCATAATAAAGCTGAAATTGAAAAATATGCGACAAGACTTATTAAAATGCATGATGGCAAAATATTAGAAAATAAAGTATTAAATAAAATAAATTTAGATAAAGATATAAAAGAAAAAGATGTTAATGATATAACATTTATAAGTAAAGTTAGATTAGGAATTCGTAATGCTTTTAATATACCAGTTAAATTTATTTTAATGTTTATCATATTTATGCTAATAACCATAACTTTAATTAGTAATTATGGTGGTTTTAAAATATCTGAATATGAAGAATTAAGTAATTTTAATAATTTTTTCAATGATTCTTCTGATAAAAGAATAGTTTTAAATAAAAAAGATAAAACCCCATTCACAGAAGAAGATTATCAAAAATTAAATAATTTAAAAAATACAGATTATATAACTAAAAATGATTTAATAAATGATCAAATATTATATATCAATAGCGAAAATTTATATCTTGATGGTAGAATATATAAAGAAAAGATTACTAAAGTAGATATAGGAAAACTGCCAAATAAAGATAATGAAATAGTTATAATTGGACATCCTGATAACTGGTATTTAAGTGATATGCAAGATGAAATATTAAATAGTACTTTTACTTTAGATGATACAACTATAATAGATAATCTTAAAATAGTGGGAATTATCTATGATAAGAACGAAAACGATTATAGTGTTAAATTTTCTTTAAATGATAATTTACTAAATAAAATAGAAGATAATTTAAATAAAAATTATTTAAATGTAAGTTATCAAATTAATGAAAAATATATAAATAGTGAAGATATCTATATAGATGTTTTACCAAGTGAAAAGATAGCTAAAGGTGAAGTTTATGTAAATGAAAATCTAAATTATTATTGTAAGTATAATAATTGTTTAAATAAAACTTTAACTATTAATACCAAAAATATATATTTAGATGAATCTCATAGTTATAAAATAACTAAATTATATAATAAAGGTAATATTAAAAAATTATTAGATACTAAATATAATGAAGATGAATATACGATTTATTTAAATAGTGAAGATTATGAAGATTTATTACATCAAAATAATTATCAAGTAAGTATGTATATTAAAGAAATAAAAGATTTAGATAATACTTTAAAAGATTTAAATAATTTAAATTATAATACTTTAAGTTTAAGACTAAGTAAGAGTAGTGAAACAGAACTTGCTCTAAAAATATTTAGGATATTTAGATTAATTGTGACAGTTATTCTTGTTTTAACTTTATTCTTTATTACTTACTTTATTATGAAAATAATTTATAAGTCTAGAAATAGTTATTATACAACTTTAAGAACTTTAGGTGGCACAAAACAAGTATGTGTAAATATCTTAATGAGTGAACTTACTACTTTAGCAATACTAACTTATAGTATATTTCTAATATTTATCTATTTAATTAAAAAAAATATTATTAATGTTGAATATTTCCAAACAATGACTAAATATATAGGCATAGAAGAATATCTCCTAGTATTCTTGATATTAATTATTTTATCTGTATTAATGTCTTTAAGATATGGCAGAAAAATATTTAAAAATTCCATTATTAAAACATATGGAGAAAGGATTTAATTATGATAAAGTTAGAAAGTGTAAATAAATATTTTAATAGATACAGAAAAAATCAAATTCATGTTATAAATAATGCATCAATTACTTTTCCAGAGACAGGATTAGTGGCTCTTTTAGGTCCATCAGGTAGTGGTAAGACAACTCTTTTAAATGTTATTGGTGGTCTAGATAAAGTTGCGAGTGGCAATATTTATGTAAATGGCATGAAAATAACTAAAAAAAGTAGTTATAAAATAGATAAAATAAGAAATTTAAATATTGGTTATATTTTTCAAGATTATAAATTAGTAGATCATTTATCAGTTTTTGATAATGTTTCACTATCTTTAAAATTAATTGGAATTAAAGATAAAAGCGAAATAGAAAAAAGAGTTTTATATGTTTTAGATAAAGTCGGTTTAAAGAGATTTAAAAATAGACCAGCAAGTATGTTATCTGGTGGAGAAAGACAAAGAGTAGGAATAGCTAGAGCCTTAGTTAAAAGCCCAAAAATAATTATTGCTGATGAACCAACCGGTAACCTAGATAGTCGAGTTAGTTTAGAAATTATGAATATTATCAAAAGTATTTCTAATAATACTTTAGTAATACTAGTTACGCATGAAGAAGAACTTGCTAGATTTTATGCTAGTAAAATTGTTGAACTTAAAGATGGCACAATTACCAATGTTTATGATAATAAAGATGTATCATCTCTAGATTATGAAATAGAAAATCATATTTATTTAAAAGATTATAAAGATATTAAAAAAATTAATAAAGATAATGTAAATATCAATATTTATCGTAATAATAATGAACCATTAGATATCAATATAGTTTTTAAAAATGGGAATATTTATGTAAATAGTAAAACAGATGATAAACTAGAGGTAGTTGAGAATAACTCTCACATAGAATTAATTGATGATCATTATAAGAAAATTAAACAACTAAAGAGCGATAATTTAGACTTTGATATGAATATGATAAATAATCAAAACCTAAAAACATCTTATAGTAGTATTTTTCATCTAGCCTCATTTATTCCATATGGCTTTAAAAAAGTAATTAATTATCCTTTCTTAAAGAAAATATTACTTGGTGGTTTCTTTCTATCTGGTATGTTTATTTTCTATTCCGTTTCTTCTATATTTGCTACTTTAAATATTAAAGATGAAGATTTTATTACCATGAATAAAGATTATTTAATTATACCAGTTAAAAATACTAAAGTAGATGATTATTTAGCATTAGAAAATAATGAGTTAATAGATTATATATTACCTAGTAATAGTTTAATTAATTTAAAAATTCATTATGATAAATATTTACAAACATCATATTCTGATAGTAATATTAGTGCATCTTTATCTGATATCAATAATTTAAAACGAAATAGTTTAATTATGGGTAGAATGCCCAAAGAAACTTCAGAAATAGTTATAGATAAAATGGTTTTAACTAATTTTATTGATAATAATATGTATGCCACAGAAGCAGGATTTAGTAAGATAGATGATTATCTAAATCATGAAGTTACCTTACAAAATAATTTAACTCTTACTATTGTAGGTATTAGTGATAATAATGAACCCAATATGTATGCTAGTAAAGAGATGTTTATTAATATAATTGCGAGTAATAATCCAGATGATATGGGCATAGAAAATATTTATAATTATAGTGATTACACTTTATATTTAGATTATGTCAAACTTGCTAAAGGTGCGTTACCTAGCAATGATTATGAAATAATAGTAAATAACAATTTAAGTTATGAAATGCCTTTAAATAAAGAAATTAATACCAAAATAAATAATCATAAATTAAAAGTAGTGGGGTATTATGAAAATATTACTGATACAATTTATAATACATATTTAACTACTAGTAATACAATTAAATATGATTTAATAAATAATGCCAGTAATTTAACTATTTATAGTAAAAATAAAGATAAAGCATTAACATTTATACAAAATAAAAAATATAATATCAAAGATTCTTATAATTATGCTAAAGATAATTATTTAAAGACAAAAAAAGAAAGTATGATATCTACTTTAATATTATCTGGTATTATTTTAGGAGTATCATTAATTGAAATAATATTAATGATTAGATCATCTTTCTTATCTAGAATTAAAGAAGTAGGAATTTATAGAGCAATTGGTTTAAAGAAAAGCGATATCTATAAAATGTTTGCTGGGGAAATACTGGCTATAACTACAATTGCCAGTATTTTAGGTATATCATTTATGACTTATATCTTATATTCAGTATCATCGATAGATTTTTTAAAAAATTTATTTATGGTAAATATTTTTACATACTTAATTAGTATAGTACTAGTTTATATATTCAATTTAATATTTGGATTATTACCAGTATTTAATACAATTAGAAAAACACCAGCACAGATACTAGCCAGATTTGATGTTGATTAAGAGATTTTGAAAATGAATCTCTTTTTTAAATAAATAAAAAAACAAGCTAGGGCTTGTAGTTCACTAAATGGTGACCCGTACGGGATTTGAACCCATGAATGCATGCGTGAAAGGCATGTGTGTTCAACCACTTCACCAACGGG
>CANPZJ010000116.1 GCA_947588795.1 uncultured Bacilli bacterium | reverse complement strand
GCATAACTTTGAACTCTTCTTTGGAAAATACTTTGTGATGTAGGATCTTCTGGATCTTCGATATAACTTCTTTGCGCCCCAATGATAAATTGAACTGGTGTTGAAATTATATATGCTGCATTTTTAGGTAAAGTAAGAATTGGTAACATCATATCATATGCTCTATGTGGATTATTATAAGCGGCATCTTCATTACTAAAGTGATCCCATAAAGTGTACTCAATATCTTTCTCATGTCCTTTAACCGGAATTTCTACTAAGTAACCTTCAAATTCACCTCTTACCCAATCATTCATATTATCATCACTAAATTCGGTAACCATATATTCTATGAATTTCGCAATAGTATTAAGTTTAGTATAACTACTTAATAAATCACGATATTTAGTACCAGTAGATCCTGTATTAAAGTTATTACCATCTTGTAAATAAATACGAGCTACCATTTGGCTTGTTAATGATTCATCAAAGCCATTCATGTTAAATAGCATAAAATCATATAGTTTCATACCATCTATTTCTACATCATAGAATCTTCTAAAGTAATTATACATATATAATACTTTTTCAATCTTTTTATCTTTTTTAATTTCACTTTCCAAATGACTATTAATACTATCATTATTAGTAGTATTAGTATAATTACTATTAGATAAATATTTTAAAGTAAATTCTTTTAATTCTTTACTAGTAACATCATTATAAAAATCTTTTAATATTCTACTATCTTTAGTAGCAGTTAAAGTATCTAAATTATTTGTATAACTTAAATCTTTTAAATAATTAGTTATATTATTTACTACTTGTGAGTTAGCATCAATTACATAATGATTATAAGTGTAATCAATATTAAGTTTTGGTATACGATAACTTGCTACCATATCATAAGTATTATCAAATTTAACATCATAAGTAACTTTTTCTTTCGTTTTATAAACTACTTTTATCTTACTTATTTTCTTTAGATTATCACTAGTTAAATATGTAACAATACTTCCTTTACTATCAATTGGTACAATATGCTCGATTTCTTTATTTAGTAAATTATCATCAGTAATATGCATACCTGTTCTAACTATTTTTTCACTATCATAGAAAGGCATTAATTTCATTAAGTTATTATAAAGTACTCTTTTATTTGGATCATAACCATCTTCAGTTTCAATTGGGCTTTTTTTAACTTCAAATTTTTCACCTTTTAAGATAGGTGGTACATCAGCTGATACATTATCTAAATTCCAGACCTCTTCATCCCAATTTAACGAATTAATAAAGAATTCTTTATTAATTTCATCTTTAGGAACTGATTTAATTTGACCACCAGCTTGTGATTTCATAGCAGATTCCTTTAACTCATAAACATTAGTAGCAGATATATTATTACCATATACTTTATACCCATTAGTACCATCAGCCATACTTAAACTATTACTTAATTTAGTTCTATTACCATTATTAGTATAACCTAAAATACCAGCTTTAGCTGTACCATTACCAGCATTCATAACAACTTTACTATAACAATTATTTATTACTGCTGTATTAACACTACTAATTTCCCCAATGATACCCCCAATAGCATCTAGACTACCATCAACAGTACTATCATTAATATAAGAATTAACTAGAGTTACATTACCATAGGCTTGTCCTATAAAGCCACCAGTTCTTTTACCACCACTAACAGAACTACCCACAATTGATGAATTTTGAATATCAATACTATCTCTAGTTTCACCAAGCATAATAGCAGTACCAGCTGATGTATCATTAGCTTTAATATTACCATTATATAAATGAACATTATATAAGGTTGTACTAGTAGCTTTATCTGCCAAAATACCACGAACAGCCCCATTTACATTAGCATTTTCAATAGTTAAATTTTTAATTTCTACATTACTAATTTCTTTAAATAATTGTTTACTTAAATTAGTTATTTTATGACCATTACCATCAATTGAACCACTAAAGTTTTCAAAATAATAACTTGTAGTAACTTCAATATCTTTTAAATCATAATCATGAGTTAAAACAATATTTTCGTTATTCTTAATTTTTTCTTTTAAAATATTAAATTCATTTACTGGATTAGTTTCGTTTTTAGCAACTCCACCTACTATAGTGCCAAAATCAACTTTTATTTCTTTTGATTTACTTTCTTCTTTAGTTACATATTCATAATCTAAAATTAACATTAAATGATTATCTTCAATAGTTACTTTTTTAATTTTAGCATAAACAGAAGGCATATTTTCCATATTAACTTCAACAAAATACTTATCTATATTTTCATCTATTTCCTCTTTAGTAATTTCTCTAATCTCTAATATTTTATCATTTTCTTCTTTAAAAAGTGTTATATAAGTTATATCTTTTAATTCAATATTATTTTTATCTAGAGAAATAGTTTCATCTAATAATTTAATATCTTTATTATAGTTTTCACTACCTTCTTTTTTATCAATATCCCTATCATAACTACCTATAATAGATACATAATATCTTAAAGCATCTTTATTCTTTTTAAATTCGATTATATCTTGATATTTACCATTATAAAGTTCTTTTCCTGTATCATCTTCTATTATAACTTGTAAATTACCATCTAAAGCTGAGTCACTATCTTTACTAGCTAAAGTAATTTTAATACTATCATCATTAATAGCATATTTATAATCAGTTATTTTTGGTATGTCTTTTAATACTTCAATAGTAATTTCTTTATCTAAAGTGATAACTTTACCATTATTTAAAATAATTGAACTAATTTTAAGTTCTTTTTCGCCAGATGAAGTATAACCATCTAAAGTTACTTCATGACAATTTGTTAAAGCTTTTAAATCATATTCTTGATCATTTATAATTACTCTTTCTGGATAAACATTTAAATATTCTGGGATACCATCAATAGTAAGATTTAATTTAATATCTTCATTTTTTTCAAAATATTTATTATTTTTCTCACTAAATGGAATACCTTCACTTATATGAATATCATTATAAATATCTTCTTCATATAAACCATATTTAACTTTATATATTTCCGCATTAGTTTTTTCTGTTTGTTTAATTGGATCTTCTATTTCACCTGTACTTAATTTATAATCAGCTTTAAAAGTTAAATCATGTACCTTATCTGTTTCAATATCTTTAAAAGTAATTGTATTATTACCCTTACTTATCTCTTCACTCTTACCATTTAATTCTAATTTACCACTTATAAATGAATTTTCTTTATCTAAAACATCAAAATTAAAGGTAACTTCTTTAGTTTCATAATCTTCATTTTGTATTTTTAAATTAGCAATACTTGGAATGTCTTTTAATACTTCATATTCTTTAGATACATCTGGAACATGATAAAATTGATTAACTTTATAATTATAACTATTAACCTCTAATTGAACACGATTAGCAGTTACTTTCATAATACCTGCTTCTTTAGGCACAGTTATAGCCACAGTTGAAGCATATCTATATTCACCTTCAGCATTTTCGACAGCAGAGGCTCCACCATTAGCAGTATAATTTAAACCATTAATTGTAATAGCCGAAAGTCTAGTATAACTTCTTACTCCTTTAGTATGTATAGTAAAATTCATCCGATAGAATTTTTGACCTTTACTAGCAAATCTACCACTATCAATTACTCGATCATTTTGCGTTGTTTCCACATATTCAATAGCTTCAATATAAACACCAGTATTAACTGTTATTGATTCTTCCCCAATTGGTTTATCAGTATAATTATATTGATCACTTAGGGCATAATCAGCTAAAACTTTAACTTTATAATTACCATCGGTACTACCATCATAAGATAGTGATACTTCACCTTTTTCTAAGTATTCTTCTCTTGTTAAAGTTTGTGATGAAATAACTGCCCCAGTAGAATCAACTAAAACAACTTTTAAACTACTAATAGCACTATTTTCATCTTTAATACTAAATTTAGCAATTATAGTTTTATTTTCGGAATCTTCTTCTACATTTAAACTAGTTACTTTTGGTGATTCTTTTAAAACTGTATAAGTTAGAGTATTAGCTTGATAATCTTCTTTATTATTAAATGTTTTTAAAGATTTTAATCTAACACTATCTAAATTAACTTTATGTTTGCCTACTGACATATCAGCATCTTCTAAAATAACTTCATAATTATTACCATCTATTTTACTAATAACATAACTATTAGTTTTATCTCCAATAGTTAAAGATGCATTTTCAACCGGTACTTCTTTAGTATTTGTACTTGTAAAGCTTATAACTGGTTTTTCGCCCTTTTTAATTGCATCAGTAATTCCTAAATCAGTTAAAGTAAAGTTATAATCTCCCCCAATCATAAAGGAATGATTAAACATAGTTTGATTATTAAAATGATTATTATCATCATTTTTATTACTATCTAAATCATATTCTCCTACTACTTCTAAACGATAAACTTTATCTTCATCAACCGGAATATCATTTATTTTAGTTGTACTCTTTACTTCTTCTTTAGCAATAACTTTTTCCCCATCATAAATAGTAGCTTCTCCATTTATAAAAGCATCATCTATATCTACTAATTCAAAACTTAATGAGCCTTTTTCATCATTTAAATTAAATTTATTTACATAAGGTGTATCTTTTAATACTTCTCTTGTAAATTTAAGTTTAGCATTTACTTCTTTACCATTAGATAAAATTACACTAGTAATAACAAATTCACATTTACCAGCTTTATTAGATTTAATAGTAACAGAATATTCCCCATTATTATTGATAACATCATAATATTTATCATTAATTTTAACTTTAGTTATAGTTACACTTTTAGGAGTAATTTCAGCATTAAATTTTAAAGTAATATCACCTTTTTTGACATAATTATCTTGATCTTTTTGCTCTTTTAAAGATACTTTAGTATTTTCAGTAACATTTTCCGTATTATTAGCAGCATCATTTATATCAACTTTACCATCATTATTAACATCATATTTATTATTAGGTTTTATATTAGGCTTTTTATTACCATTAGTTTTATTAGAAGTATTATTGTTATTTTCTTTTTCTTCCTTACCAGTTATATCTAAAAGATATTCAAGTATTTCTTTAGCATCATTATAATCTTTAACACCATCATTATTAACATCTCTTTTATTAATATTAACAATATATAATGCTACAAAAGATATAGTTAATACCGTAGCAATACCTACTAAAATATTTCTTAAATTCTTTTTATCTTTTTTAAATAATACTAAATAAATAACTGATAATAAAACCGCAATAGCAATAATACCTAAAGTAACCATAAAAGGTTTAGATGTAAATACTTTAAGTTCTTCTACTTTTTTATCTTCAACTTTATTAGGTTTATTAGTAGGTATTTCTTCACCAGGCTTAGCATCTCTAGTAACTAAAACTGTTTTAATTGTTTTATCGTATTCTTCTTTGTTTTTACCATCAGATACTACAATATTAGTTAATGCAATATTCGTATCACCAACATTAGCATCATCTTTTACTTTTAAATGGACTTGAAATAATTCATTATTTAATTTTCCAGTTTCATTTATTAAACCAAATTTCTTACTATTATCATTATAAGAAATAGTCATATTTTGATTTAAAGTAGCAAAATCATCAACATCTATTCTTGTGAAAACATTTTCATCATAAGTGAAAGTAGCCATAACAGCATAAGCTTTTATTTCATCATCTAAACTAACACTGACAGTTATTTCATCACCAATAGTTAAATCATATTTATCAATATCTAAATTAATATTTTTAGCCATAACTTTTAATGGTAATAAAATTACCATTAAAAATAATAAAATATAATACTTAAATTTTGTATGTTTCATAACGAAAAACACCCCTTCAAAATCAGTGTATTATATATTACTACAATATAGCAAAAATATCTAGTGTTTTTTATGCGTTTCTATAATTATATATATATATTATTTTATTTTTTTAAATTATAATTCATTCAATAGTGTTGAACGAATTCAAATAAAAAAAATCTCTATTTCTAGAGACCTTTATCTTACTTATTATAAAATACCAAACATTTTTTTATTTTCAACATCTAATCTAGAGAAACCTAACGCTATTAAAAATTCAGTAATTTTTTTATTATTATCAAGTTTTTCATCTAAACAAGGAATATTAAAGAATATTTTACTACCGCTTTCTCTTTCAAAATCTTTAACATCTTTTTCATTTAAAACGCTTCTATTTAAAACCAATTTTTTATTTTTTAATTTATCAAATACTTTACGATCTTCTCTAATTAATTTATTTAATTTTAAAATACCAGGTTCAATTAAATAAATTACTTCTGTACAAATAGTTTCTGGCCCATCATTTAAATCTACTAATATTACTTCTGCATCCGTATTATTAGCAAGTTTAATAGATACATTCATAAAATCAGCACTTTCAAGTGTCTTATCATTAAAATATTCAAAATCAGTTGAATTTACTTCAATTGCTTTAACTTTATATTCACTTTGTAAATGTTTTTTTAACATATAAATTAAAGTTGTTGCTCCAGCATGTTCAGTAACATTTTTAAAACCAATTACTCTTTGTTCCATTTTAACTGGCGCTATTTCTTTTACTTTTTTGCTATCTAAATTTGTATCATTATTTAAATTTTGATAAGCCGCTACATCTTTATAAGTATTAGGATTTTGCATTAAAAAAGTAATTGCATCAACACTTCTCGTAAAATTATAAATTCCATAAGATACTAATTGCGATAAAAAATTAGCCGAATTAACTACTGGCGAATCATCAAGTAATAATATAACATCATTCATATTAAAGTTTAAAGATAATTCACGCATTATATTAATATTTTCATAATTTTTAATTGCAGTTATATCAATAATCATTTTACTATAGAAAAATTTATCATTACCAAATTGATTTACCAAATCTTGGACAGTAAACTCTCCATTTATTGTTTTTATAACATCAATATTTAATGTTCCAAGCAATGATTGATATTTATTAGATACTATTACATTCATTTTTTATCCACTCCTTTTTATTTTATCAATTGATTTTTATTAAAATATTTAACGCCTTTAGTACGTCCAGTAATTCTAAAAGTAAATATATCTCCTAAAAAAGGTATATTAAATTTAGAAAAAATTTTTATATTATAAAAAACTTTATTATCTATTTTTTCAGAAGAAATACAATAATAATATTTTTGATTGCTATTATCTAATTTTGTTGAATTTAAATCAGCGATTCCATATTCTTTATTATTTATATCACAATTTCCCTGACTATTATAGCCATTATTTCTTAAATAATTATTTACAATATTTATAGTTTTATTATTTTGAAGATTTATTCCTTCATATTTTTCAAATATATTAATTGTCTCATTTTTTAATTTATATGCTTTATTATAGTTAATTGCAACAGTTATAAACGCTACAAAAATTAAAGTAAATATTAAAATAGCTTTAAATATTGTTTGGGTACCTATAGCTGCTCTCATTAACCAATGCCCCCAAACATTATCTTAGTCGTTCCTTTAAGATTAAAATTAAATAAATAATTAATTACTGGGATATCTAATTTAAAGAATAAAACCACATCATAATAAACCATGGTTGGAAAATCATTTCCTGTTGTTTCACAAGCTCCACTTTTACATGCATTTTTTGCATCTTGTTCAAATTCATCATCAACTTGATTAGCTCTAATACAAAAGGCTACACCACGGATTTTCCCAGCAGGTTTACCATTCAAATCATAGCCATCATATGTATCATCAGGACATGTACCCAAAATATGATAACCAGCTTTCGTTAATTGATCTTTGACTGCATTTTGCATGGTTGGACCAAATCCATAAGAGTGTTGTTGGCCTGCACCAGTTTTTTCAATAGTATTATTTTCGATAATTGTTATAATTTCATCTTTAACACCAAAGGCTTTTGAGTGATTAATTGTTAAACTCATTATACCTGTAAATAACAAAATTAAAACAATTACTATTTGAAATATTGAAATACCACCGATAGCCTCTCTCACTTAGAATTCACTTCCTTTTATCCTTTATATACACATTCAAAAGTTGCTGTTTCACCTTTTAAATGGCAAGTTACGGTTTCACAACTTTTATCTTTTTTATCACATTTTTCACATATCGCTTTATTACATTTTAAATTTTCATTTACATTTCCTTTAATTAATGGCCACAAGGTATAGTAAAAAAAAGCTATCAGAGCTCCAATAGCTAAAGCTACAACAAGCATACCATTTAATTCTCCAGTAGCCTCTTTCATATATTATTGACCAGTAGCTTTACAACTTTTCGTTGTATTTTTATAATTACAAACACCATTGCCACAAGATACTGTTTCATTATCAACAGTATCTTTATAATTTATATCTGTACCAGCATTTGATGCATTACAAGCAGAAGTTAAAACCATACTTTTTTGCATTGATGGCCAAATAAATAAGTAAAAGAATGCGGCAATCGCAGCAATTGCTACAACTGTAATAACCGTCATATTTAATTCACCAGTCGCTTCTTTCATATTATATATTCCTCCTTTATCTTATAGTATTAGTATAAACCAGAATACGTAAAATAACAACTTTTTTTACTGGCATTGATAAAATTTTACACTTTCTATTTTACTATTTTTGCTTTATACTTTAAATAGGTTGATAGTAATGAAAAAAGAAAATATACTTACCAATATAATTTTTATATTATTAATAGCTATAGTTTGTATGTTAACAATTACTAAATTTTGTGAAAATGATTTATTCTTTGATATAAAAACTGGTGAAAGTATTTTAAAATATGGCGTAGATTTTAAAGAGCATTTTAGTTTTATCCCTAATCTTACTTATTTATATCATCATTGGTTATATGATTTATTAATATATTTTATCTATAAATTATTTAGTTATGGTGGTATATTCTCTTTATATTTAATTATCTATATTCTTTTAGGAATTGCAATATATTATGTTAATTTAAATTATAGTAAAAATAAATTTATATCTTTTATAACAACAATTATTACTATTCTTATGTGCAAATCTTATATTCAAACAAGAGTCCAAACAATAACATATTTACTATTCTTTCTAGAATTATTTTTCTTAGAAAAACTATATCAATCTGGTAATAAGAAATATTTTATTTATTTAATAATATTATCAATTATCATAGTTAACTTCCATATGCCTTTTTGGTTATTCACTGTTATATTAACATTACCATACTTAATTGAATTATTTTTAAATTTAATAAAAGATAATTTCAAAAAATTAAAAAGTAATAAAATTATTTTAGAAAATGCTAAAAACAGTAATTTACTTATTACAGCATTTTATGTATTAGCATTATCTGGTTTAGTATCACCATATATTTTAAAACCATATACTTTCTTTTTAAAAGCTTTAGGTAATGAATCTTTTGATTTTATTTTAGAGATGCAAAAAACTACCCCAATTAGTAATACAATATTAATTATTCTCATTATAATATCTCTATTTATTATCATAGTACTTAATACTAAAATTAAATTACGTGATTTACTTTTAATTGCAGGTCTATCCCTTTTTTCCTTATTTGCTAAAAGAAATATTGTTTTTGTTTATTTAATTTTTCCTACTCTTATCATTAAAATACTTTATTATAATTACGATTTTAGTAAGATTAAAAATAAATGGAAAAAACTAAAGAAAAATAAATTATCAAATATATTTAATTATATAGGTATTATTTTTAAGCAAAGAGTAATGCATATTGCATTAATTCTATTTTTATCAATTACAATAATTGTTGGAATAAATAGTTTAAATTTAAAAAATTTTGATTTTCTTATAAATAACAGTTACCCAGTTAAATCAGTTGAATATATTAAAAAGAATTTAGACTATAAAAATATTAAATTATATACAGAGTTTAATTATGGATCTTATGTAGCCTTTAATGATATTCCTATTTTTGTGGATTCAAGAGCGGAAGTATACATAAAAGAATTTAATGGTGGAAAAGATATTATTAAAGACTTTTTAGATGTTGATAATTTTTATAGTTATAAAAGTGTTTTTAATAAATATCAATTTGATTATGCTTTAGTATATTATAATTCTAATATATATCATTATTTAAATAGTGATAAAGATTATGAATTAATATATAAAGAAAATGAAGATTATGCTTTATTTAAAAAAATAGTATAAAATGTTAGTAAAATAAAAGAAAATATATAATAGTAAAATTGCTTAACTTTTAAAGTTATGATATATTAAAAATGGTGATAATTAATGTCATTTATTGATAATGTTAGTAATAAATTAAATTTATTATTTAAACAACTATTAATTGTTATATTATATATAGGATTAACTTTATTACTTAGTTCTTTATTTTTAAATTTATTAAAAAGTAATAATTTTTATATTACTAATTTAACTTATTTATTAATTGATTTAATTATTTTAATTGTATTTTTATTAATATTTAGGAAAACTATTATACCTAGTTTTGAGGACTTTAAAAAAAATAAAGGTGAATACTTTAATAAATATTTAAAATATTGGTTAATTGGCCTTATTATTATGGTAGTTAGTAATGGAATTATAAGTACTTTTATTGGTATGCCGTCAAATGAAGCTGGTAATAGAGAAATATTAATGGATTTACCAATATATTCTCTACTATCAATGATTATAATAAGTCCAATTATTGAAGAACTTATGACTAGAGTTATCTTAAAAGATGCTTTTAAGCATCAAATATTTTATATTGTCTTATCTGGTTTAATATTTGGCCTTTTACATATGATGGTTAACCAAAGTGCTTTAGAATTTTTCTATTTAATCCCTTATAGTGCTTTAGGAATGGCTTTTGCGAAAATGTATTATGATTCTAATAATGTATGGGTAAATATATTTTTTCATTCTTTTCATAACTTTATCTGTATTTTTATTATCTTTATAGGATGGTTCTTATGAAAAAGTTTTTTGTGATTTTTATATTATTAATCCTTTTATTATTTCTATATGGTAGATATATCGAAGTAAATAATTTAAAAGTTAATTATTATGAGTTACCTAGTAATGATATTGCAAAGTCTTTTAAAGAACTTAAAATAGTTCAATTTTCTGACTTATTATATGAACCTAGTAATGAGAAAAATTTAAGTAAGATAGAGAAAAAAATAAATGATGAGAAAGCAGATTTAATAATTTTTAGTGGTGATTTACTTAAAAAAGGAGTTAAATATCAAGATAAAGATTATAAGAAATTAAAAGAGTTTTTAACAAAACTCAATGCTAATTTATATAAATATGCAGTTATTGGCGATAATGATCAAAAATATTTAGAAGAATATAAAGATATATTATATGAAGGAGATTTTATTCTTTTAGATAATGAAAGTAAATTACTTTT
>CANPZJ010000115.1 GCA_947588795.1 uncultured Bacilli bacterium | reverse complement strand
TCATTTAATTCACTTTTATCTTTAGTTGAATTTATTAAAATTACTCCACCATCTTTAATACTATCTAAAATATTAAATTTATGAAAATATTCTTCTTTAGTAACTACTACTATTTCAGGATTTTCAACATAGTATGGCGCATTTATTTGACTTTTACCAAATCTTAAATTAGATACAGTTACTCCACCACTTTTTTTAGAATCATATTCAAAATAACCTTGAACATAAAAATTATCTTTAGCAATTATTTTTAGAATTTCTTTGGAAGCACTAACCATACCATCAGAACCAAATCCAAATATTTTGATTTCTCTTGCATTTAAATTAATTTGATAATCATACTCTTTTAAACTTAGATTAGTAACATCATCATTTATACCAATTGTAAAATTATTTTGTAATTTATTATCTAACATTTGATAAACACTATAGATATCTTTTGGAGTAGTATTTTTACTAGATAGACCGAAGCGGCCCCCAACAATATTAATATCTTTATCTTTAAGAGCACTAACAACATCTAGATATAATGGTTCACCCATACTACCGGCTTCTTTAGTTCGATCAAGTACGGCAATATTTTTAACAGTAGAAGGTAAGACATCTAATAAATATTTAGTACTAAATGGTCTATATAAATGAACATTAATAAGACCTACTTCCCTACCTTTTTGATTTAAATCATCTATCACAAGTTTAATAGTATCAGTAATACTTCCCATCGCAATAATTATATTTTTGGCACTACTGCTGCCATAATAATTAAATGGTTTATAATCTGTACCCATTATTTTATTTATCTCTTGCATATAATTATTAACTATATCAGGAATATTATTATATAAATTATTACGAGCTTCAACTGATTGAAAATAAATATCTTCATTTTCGGCTAAACCATATTGCTTATTACAACCTACATTCAAGCATCTTTCTTTATATGCTTTAACACTATCCCAAGGAATTAATTTTAATACATCTTCTCTTTTTAAGTCTTCAATAGTATTAAGTTCATGACTTGTTCTGAAACCATCAAAGAAATGTAAGAAAGGAAGGCTTCCTTTAATCGCCGATAAATGAGCAATTGCTGCTAAATTTTGAGCATCAAAAACATTAGATGATGATAACATACAAAAGCCAGTTTGTCTTGTCGCATATATATCAGAGTGATCACCAAAAATAGATAGGGCATGAGTAGCCACTGTTCTACTTGCTACATGGATTACTCCAGGTAGACATTCACCTGCAATTTTATACATATTAGGAATCATTAATAAAAGTCCTTGACTAGCGGTAAATGTTGAAGATAAAGAGCCTGATAACAATGCACCATGAAGTGTTCCGGCAGCTCCTGCTTCACTTTGCATTTCAATTACTTTAGGAGTGCTACCATATAAATTTTTCAACTCACTATGCGTTAAATAATCTATATTTGATGCCATTGGACTTGAAGGTGTAATTGGATAAATACTACATATTTCACTAAAAAGATATGCTATTTTACTACAGGCAGTATTTCCATCAACTTGTTTTTTCATTTAAATCACCTAATAAAATTATAAAATAAAAAGACTAGAAAAACTAGTCGTTATTTATTAAGTTCTAATTCAATTTTCATTAATCGGTTATATTTAGCAATTCGCTCACCACGACAAACCGAACCAGTTTTTATAAATGGAATACCAAAACCTACGGCAAGGTCAGCAATAAAGGTGTCTTCAGTTTCGCCACTTCTATGTGATATAACTGTTTTATAGCCATTTTTCTTGGCGGTAATAATTGTTTTAGTCATTTCCGAAATAGTACCAATTTGATTAGCTTTAAGTAAGATAGCATTACCAGCACCAACTTTAATACCAGCTTCTAAAAGAGTTGCATTAGTACAGAAATAATCATCACCAACTAACATAATTTTATCACCAATAAGTTTAGTTAAAACGCCAAAACTTTCTAAATCATTTTCATAGAAAGGATCTTCAATACTAATAATTGGATAGTTTCTAACTAATTCAATATAATATTTAATTAAATCATTGCTAGATAATTCTTTACCATCTATTTTATAAATGTTTTTATCTTTATCATAAAGTTCAGATGCTGCTACATCTAGAGCAATTAAAACATCTTTACCAGGATGATAATTTGATTCATTAATAGCTTCCATTATTAAGTCTAGCGCCTCTGTAGTTTTACTTAAATTCGGAGCAAATCCTCCTTCATCCCCAACACTAGTACTATAGCCTTTCTTTTTTAAAATACTTTTTAAAGTATGAAATACTTCACTTGCACATTCTATTCTTTTAGCTTCACCTTTCATAATTGGGACAATCATAAATTCTTGAATATCTAAATTATTATCGGCGTGAACTCCACCATTAACAATATTAATCATTGGTATTGGTAAAGATACTTTACCATAAGTAACATATTCATATAATTCTTTATTTTGCAGTTTTGCTAAACATTTTAAACTAGCTAAAGATACAGCAAGCATTGCATTAGCCCCAAGTTTACTTTTATTTGGTGTTCCATCTAATTTAAGAAGAGTTTTATCAACAAATACTTGATCTAACTTTTGCCCAATTAAAGCATTTCTAATTATTGTATTAACATTTTCTACTGCTTTTAAAACGCCTTTACCATGAAATCTTCCTAAATCATTATCTCTTAGTTCTAATGCTTCTTTAGAACCAGTTGAGGCACCACTTGGCACACTTGCTACTGCTTTTATATTATTTGCTAAAGTCATTTCTACTTCAACAGTGGGATTACCTCTACTATCAAGTATCTCTCTAGCAACAATTTCCTTAATATTCATACATTACCACCTTTATAATTTTAGTATAACCAATAACCATTTCTTTAACAATAAAAAACTAGATGATTGACACATCTAGTTTACTAATAATTGTTATCTTCATCTTTTATAATACGGAAAATAAAAATGTAATAGAAATCCACCACATTTTTCTTAATCTATTTTTGTAATTCTGGCAAAACCATTACCACTATTACCTGTCATTGTTCCGCCTTTATAATTTGGCATTGATTGATTGCCTGCAATCATTTGGGAATTTGTAAATACTTTACCACTATAATGTTCGGATATATCTAAATGAGTAATATTATTTTCTGTTGATTCTTTAGCAATTGCTTTACAGCCATCATATCCTGATATGTATGATGATCCACCGGCTGCTCCAGCATGAAGTGTACTTGCTCCACCATAGTATCCACCTCCACCACCAGTTTGACTTCCAAATTGTATCCAATTTAAATTATTTCTAGGTTGGCAATCTACATAACAATCAGTACCCCAAATTATTCCGGCATAACCAAAACCTCCTACAATTATATCCGGATTATAATTTTCTGGTAATGTTGTAGTTGTTCCGTTTATCCATGTTGTCTTTCCAGCACTTGTTTGTGTTCCTCCATAAGCAATACCATACCCATAATACATTCCTGTATTATTTATCGCTTGACCTTCTATTCCTACTAAAGCTCCTCCTGCTCCGCCATTGCCATCACCATTATTGCCACCTCTTGATCCGGCAGCTCCTCCTCCGGCTGCTACCATTATTCTTGACTTTAAACTAGCAAAATTATCCCATGTTCCTTTATCTAATCTTACATCGGTTGCTCCTCCTCCGGTGCCACCCATGCTTGAACCGGAAGAACTTCTAAAACCAGTTCCGCCTCCACCATTGAAGGTTGGCAAATAACTAACCAAGCCAGATTTTCCTTCTTCACCTATATAAATATATAACTTTTCATCTTTTTTTAATTTTATTTCTCCTTTAGTATATGCTCCTTTACCTGGCACATAACTGCTTGCAGTTCCACCACTTGCTCCCCATAATTCTATTTTATATGTGCCATCTTCTGGGACTGTAAATGTTTGAACATTTCCAGTATATTCATAATCATAATAATAATTTCCTTCTTCATTTTTTGGCACAATCATATATGGATTAGACCTTGAACCTGTTCCACCATTAACATT
This sequence comes from uncultured Bacilli bacterium, assembly GCA_947588795.1. Taxonomy (GTDB): domain Bacteria; phylum Bacillota_I; class Bacilli_A; order RF39; family UBA660; genus SIG200. The sequence goes on along the minus strand of CANPZJ010000115.1, from coordinate 1,669 downwards.
TATTGTAGATGATAAATAGAAAGTTGGACGTACAGCACGAGAATTAGAATTTATATAATAATTTCCTTGATATCCAGTTGCATCTACGTTCCAAGCCCAAAAAGTTCCATCTGAACCTGTACCTCGTCTAGATATTAACCATTCAGAACCTAAACCTGTTGTATCTTCATTATTTACAAATAACAACCAATTATTTTTATCATAATTATCTCGCCAATTTCTTATATTATCATAAGCTAAATAATAATCATGTACATACATTAATCCTACTTTGGCTGTTATTTTTCTATCTTTACTCCATTGATATTTAACGTATTTTTTTTGTAAAGGGTCATATGTTTGAGTTGGTTTTACCCCTGTTTCTATATCATATAGAATTAAACCACTATTTTTCACACCATATATTGTTTCACCATCTAATAAAGTAGTTGATACATTAAAGTCTATATCACCATACATCCAGTTATGGTTCTCTATTAAATCAAACCATATATTACCTTCTTGCATATATTCATAATTAGGATTATTTATAAATATTGGATTGCCGTTTGATGCAGTTCCATTTAATTTTATATATATATCTACATTTGGCCATTCGCAAGCAGTTCCATCACAATCTGGTGACAAATATTTTAAATTCCAAGCAAATTTTTTATTTTCACCTTCTTCGACACCTTTCATTTTTATTAAATACAATTGCTCTTTATCAGTTACTCCTATTATACGATACATATATTTATCTGGATTATTTTTACATTCATCTTCACTATTTGTTCCAAAGCAAATATAATTATTGTCAACTAATTTATGAGTAGTATCTACAGCTGGAGATACTCCAACTCCTTGATATCTATATAAACCTCCTACTAATTCTTTACTTAATACTCCATTTGGATCATTTGCTCTTAATGTATTTATTATTGTTTTTTCATCAAAATACAATGTACAATATAATGTTTCATTTGATTCTAGTGTTATTGTATTTGTTTCTTCATCGAATGTTATGACTTCTTTTATTTCTTTGCCATTATTATTTACACATTTAGCTTCTTTATATTTATATTCTGTACCTGGCCATTCTTCTCCTTCATATTCTTTATACTTTTTACCATCTTGTGATACCATTATAGCAATTGCTTTATCTTTTTTTATCTCTCTTAATTTTACTTCTGGTAAATCTTTTAATGGCTTATTTATAAATGTTTTAAATGTAAAAAAGATAGTAATCATACTTACTATTATTAACAGTGTTATTATTATTTTCTTTTTATTTTCTCTCATCTATAATAACCTCTATTATCTATAAGATTATTATAATATACCCCCCCCGATCGTCAAGAATTTTTCAAATATAAATGTATAAACTTGTAAATTAAATTAATTTGAAAAAAAGAAAAAATTGAAAAATAATTTGACTTGAAAAAATAAAAAGTATAAAATACATTGCAAAAAAGGAAAGAAACTTGAGGGCATGTGAAAGGAGAAGCAGCAACTTCTCCTTTCGATAATACTAAACGCCCCAAGTCAGGGCAATAAGTATGATAATACTAAATTCAAAAAATTTCAAGTCAAAACAAGAACAAAGTGAAATTTTGTTAATTGAAAAATTAAAAGGAACACTAAAAATATAGAAGTTCAACTTAGTTCTGCAAACATCATAATCTATTTT
>CANPZJ010000114.1 GCA_947588795.1 uncultured Bacilli bacterium | reverse complement strand
GTTGCTCCGACTAAAGTAAATGGAGGTAAATTTATTTTAATACTTTTACTCTTACCTTCACCACCAATTACTATATCTAGTTCAAAATCTTCCATGGCAGGATATAATATTTCTTCAATGTATGATGGCATCCGATGTATTTCGTCAATAAATAAAACATCACCTGGTTCCAAATTAGATAAAATGGCTGCTAAATCGCCAGTTTTTTCTATTGATGGACCACTAGCAGTTCTTAAAGTTGAACCTAACTCATTTGCTATAATATGAGCAAGAGTTGTTTTACCTAGTCCAGGAGGCCCATATAATAAAACATGATCTAAAGGTTCATTACGCATTTTAGCAGCTTTAATAAACACTCTTAAATTTTCTTTTATTTCATCTTGACCAACATATTCATCTAAATTTTCTGGTCTAATACTTTTTTCAAAAATATCTTCTTCTTGTTCTTTGGCATCAAAAATTCTTTGTTCCATAGTACCTCCTGTATGCTAATTTCATTCTATCATTTTTAAAAAATATTTGCAAGATATTTTTGCAAACATTTGTTTATTTTAATAATAACTTTAATGCTTCTTTTACTTGTTCTTCTAGACTCTTAGAATGATCTACCATATTAATAATTTTTTTAATTTCCACACTCTTATATCCTAAGTTTTCTAGTACACTAATTAATTCTTCTAAACTATTATCTTCTTCTACTTCTACATTTGATGTAACTTTACCTTTTAAATCTAATATTATTTGTCTAGCTAATTTTTCTCCTATTTTAGGAAACTTAGTTAAATATAATATATTTTCTTTATTAATAGCATCAACTATACCATTAATTGAACCTGTCGCAAATATACCTGATGCTACTTTTGGTCCCATTCCTTTAACATTAATAAGTTTCATAAATAATTCTTTTTCTTCTGTACTTTTAAATCCATATAAAGAATATTCATCTTCTCTTATATGATTATATACATATACTATATAATCTTTACCAATTTCATAACTAAATGGATTAGGTACAAATATTTTATAACCTATGCCATTTACATCTATTACTATACTATCACTATTAGTATCCTTTATTATTCCATTAAAATAACTATACATATTACCTTCACCATTTTAATTTTATCAAATTGACTTGTTAAAGTCTATTAGTAATTAGAAAATATTTTCTATTATACTAAAAGAGTGATATTAAATCACCCTTTTAGTATCAACTTTTCCGCAAAATATTCTTTGTCTTAATATCTTGCTTTAGGCATAAGAATTAATTTATATCTTGTGAGACACTTTAGACAATCTTTATTAGATTATCTTCTATAATGAATAAATCCATTATATACATTTTAATGTTCAAAGCCCCATATTCTGGTGGCCCATCATTATTCTTGTACATCTAATATATACGGATTTTCCTTTGTTCCATCTGTCCCTTCTTTGATTTTTACTTCTGATGTTAGATAGAAGACTGGACGCGCACTACCATTCTGATCATATGGGGGATTATCGCCGATATCACCGGTACCCGTAATGAAGACAAAAACCTGCTCCTGAGTCCAAGACGTCCCACTTACATCTTCAACACCAAAGCGAGTTGTTAACCATTCAAAATATTGGCCTTCATTATATCCATCCTTTCGAAAATCTATCCAACTATAAAAGACATTTGTACTACTTCCCGGATTTCCTCCTGTATACGCATAATCTATGTCATGTATATACATTAAGCCTACTTTTGCTGGTACACTTTTAATCCATGTATAATCTTTTTCTGTACATGGATTATTATCGCTACATGTTGTTTGTCCTTGGTCTTCATCTGGCCAATATCTCTTTGTTGACGTCTTTCCTGTTTCTATAGCATACATTTCATTTCCATTATATATTATTGAATTGTCTTTAGTATTTGTATCTCCATACATCCAATTATGGTCTGCTATTAAATTGTACCAATCACTATTTTTGGTCATATATTCATAATAGCTATTATCTACAAATATTGGATTACCATTTGATGTCTCTCCATTTAATCTTTTATATAAATCGGAATTTGGCCATTCACATTTATCTCCTAAACAATCTGATACCTGATATTTTGTATTCCATTTAAATGATGATACTGTTCCTTCTTTTAAAAATGTCTCTTTTAGTAAATATAATTCTCCTTCTTCAGTTATTCCTATTATTCTATACATATATTTATCTATATTGTTATCATTTGTTCCACAATTTTCTGTAGTACCAAAACATATCCAGTTTGTCATTTTTGCTGCTTCTTCTTCACTGATTGATGTTGCTTGATATCTGTACATTCCTACTTCTTCTGGTACTGGATTTTCACTTAAATATCCTTGATTATCTTTCTCTCTTAACAACTCTAAAGTAGATTTAGGTGGTTTACTTGTAGTTCCATCTGCTATTAAACTTATTACTGATTCAAATTTTTGACCTTGGGTTGAATTATCATATTTACATTGATTATCACCACAAGTATACGTTCTATCTTCATGACCTTCTGGATTTGTATATGCTTCACTATCCCCTTCATAATAATCTATCCATAAACGCAAATAATATGTACTATAAGTATTACTTGCTAAACTATCACTATCTATTATATAAGTATTTACTGTATCATACTCATTTATATTTATTTCTTTTTTAGTTATTTCTTCATTTAATATAGATATTATATTAGCATCTTCTACTAATGATAAACTACTTAAATAATCTGGATTTCTTAAACTTTCACTATCTTCTTCTGTATCTTTATTTATTACTTTCTTTACATTATATCTTACTTTATTATCTGGTATATATCCTTTATCTTCTTCATCTACTGGATCTTTGGCAAGTGTTGTTATTGCTAATTTATAATTTAAATTATCTTGTATTTGGGTACATTTATTAGATATTTTTACTACTACTGGTTTTAAATTATATATACTATCTGTTTGACCTAGGGCATATTCATCTGTTATAGGATAATTTATATCTAGATTAATTAATTCTTCTTCACTTAAATCTTCAAAAGTTATATTAAAGCAATCAGCATTAGCTGTTATAGTAGTATTTGAACTGCTATTATCTGTATCTATTTGAAAGAATGCATATGTGGCTGTTATAATGCCAATTACTAAAATTAGAATGAAAACTAATATATAATATTTATTTACTTTTTTGGAATTCTTATTTTTAGTCTCCTCATTCATTTTGTATCACCCTATTTTTATACACTAATATAATTATAATATAAAAAAAGAAGAGTTGCAATAACTATTCTTTAAATTCAAAAATATAATCTAAGATTTGCACTTCATCGCCGCGTTTTGCTCCAAGGCGTTCAAGCTCATCTTCAACTCCCATCCCCCTTAGTTTGCGAGCAAATCTTAAAACAGCTTCATCTTCATTAAATTTAGTCATATTAAATAGTTTTTCTATAACATCACCTTTAATAACCCAAATATCACCATCTTTAGTAATGGTATATGGTTTTTCTTCTTTAAATTTGAATACCATATGACTTTCTAAATCATTATTTTCATATAAATTATTTTCTTCTATTTCATCTAATTTATTGGCTAAATAATTTAGAAGTTCATCAATTCCTTCATTATTCATAGCACTTATTGGGAAAATAATTTTATCTGGATATTTCTTTTTAAATTCTTGTAAATTATTATTAAATGAATCTAAATCCATTTTATTAGCCACAACTACTTCTACTTTTTTTGCAAGTTTTTCACTGTACTTTTCAATTTCTTTTCTGATTACTTCATAATCATCTATTGGATTTCTTCCTTCACTTCCACTCATGTCAATAATGTGACAAAGTATTTTGGTGCGCATCGCATGTTTTAAGAATTT
>CANPZJ010000113.1 GCA_947588795.1 uncultured Bacilli bacterium | reverse complement strand
TTTAGCGAAAAGATATTATAGATTATTCATATGTCTTTTTCAATGTTGTTGTGTTGCACTTCATTTTTAAATTAACACATCTTCCTTATATTGACAAAATATTTAATATCGACTATAATTAAGTTACTTAGTAGAAAGAATATGTTTAGTAGCCATATTTAGTAGTTATTATTTTATAATAATGTTAATATGTGTGAAAAATATCTTCTTAAGCAAAATAAGTTTAAAAGACCTTATCTGCGCTAAGTAAAGACAATTGTTTGATGAGAAAGAAAACTCGAAAGATAAGCGATTCGCACTAAGTACTGATAATATTTAGTTAGTGTTTAAAATTATGGAGAGTAATTTTAAACGATGCGATGAGTTATTTAAACTAGAAATAATCATTTTATCAGAGTGATTATTTTTTTTGCAATTTTTTGTCGCTAATTTTTTGTGAAAATTTAGCATTTTTTATTGACCAGCAAAATATATTGTAGTATGATTTAGTTAATAGAGAGAGTAGGAAAATATGAAGAGTAGTGAAGAAATATTAAAATACTGTCCTAATTATTATAATATAGTTAATTTTGATTTTGCTGATTCTGATTTAATCAGTGATAAATTAATTAGCATATATAAAAATTATATATTTGCTATTAATCCGAGTGATATTGAAGAAGTAAATCGTATCCAAGAATTAGATAGAGTACTTAGTAACTATATTAAAGATTATTTATTTAGAAATACCTTACAAAAAGAAATACTTACTGTAAGAATTAAAAAAGATAATAATATTATTAGAAATATAGTTGATGCTATTATCAAAATATTTACGAGTTATGAAGAATATACCACAAGAAAATTATATATAAGTAAATGGATTTAAAGAGTAGAAATTACTCTTTATTTTTTTCTTTTAATTTATTTGAATATTTTAAATAAAGAAGTAGAGTAATAAAGATAATAAAGAAAATAAATAAGATAACTGGATAATAATAAAAGACAGTTATAATATAACGATAATTATTAGAAATAATATAACAAGATAAATATATTACTAAACCAATAATTGTAAAGAAATAAATCTTATTATATTTATATGGTAAGATACTCTTAACATTAGTAGTTAGAGTAGCTAAAGTAATAAACATATCAAAGTACCAAATAAATGTCGAAATATTTTCAATGTTTTCAATAAAGTCCATTATTTTAATTTGTTTAAATACAGCATATTCAGGAAAACTATATATTTTAATTAGAGGTTCACCTAAAGTTAATATAATTAACGTAATAATTAATAAATTAATAAACGATGCAAAAATATATTCTTTTAATTCATCTTTAAAGGTATTGCCATGAAAATTAATTGTTATTATTTGGGGTATACTAGTAATTGAGGCATAGATAAAGGATGATTTTAATATATTCATCGTTTTAGTAGAAAGCATTGGATACAAATTACTAATATCTATATATTTAAATAAAAGAAAACTATATAAAAATACACTAGCAACACATAAGACAAATAATAAATTACTTAAATTTTCTAATACTTTTTTATCTTTAAATGCTACATAGGTAGCAATAAATAAAAAGGGAATAACAATTAATATTTTAGGAGTATAAAGTAAATAAAATGATTTAACAAACATTGGCAGTAATACTAAAATAACCGTTATTAAATAGATATAGAAGAGCAAAAATATTCCTAAATAAAATTTACCTAAAATAGTTTTATTTAAAATATCTCTTATATTATTATTTTTAAAATATTCTTTAATATATTTATAAATAAATAAAACCATTATGCCAAGAAGTGTACCTAAAATAATTGATAACCACGCATCTTTACCAGTATTTTTAAAAATTAAAAAGAAGCCTATGCCAAACATTGATGATCTAGCAATAAAATAAGTTAATTTATTTTTCATTCTTTCACCTCAAAGATAAAACCTTTAGTATTTATTTTTAAATCAACATCGGTCTTTATATCAGCTTTTTGCCATAAATCATGATTTTCTTTTCTCGTGCTTTTATAATAAATATCAGCTAAACCTAAAATATCGCTTTTCTCTTTTTGAAGTGTTTTAATAAAATTAGTTATATCTTTAGTAATAACCTCATCAAAATCTTTATTTAATTTTTGATAAGTCTTTTCATCTTTTAAATTAAAATCAGCATTGTTTTCTAGAATTCTACCTTCTAATTTAGCATTTATTTTAATTTTATCTTTAGTTACTTCTATATCTGTACTAGATCCAGTTATTGTAATTGTTACAGTACCTTTATCATATTCTTTGGTAAATCCTAAACTAAAAACATTTGTAGTAAGTAAATTATATAAAGGTGAATTCTTTTTATCTAAGTAGCTTTTAAATTTATAACCATTAAATAAGCAAAATTCATCTAAAGATATTTCATCGTTATTTAAAGTTATTGAGTTTAGTACTATATCATAGTTATTACCAGAAAGTTTAGCAACTGTATTTTGAAATGTTTCGGTTACGGCTAAATTATTATTATATTGTTCATTTTCAATTAACTTAGTAATTAAATCACTTACTACTGGATGGTTATCGCTATTATGAGTAAGTATTTCTTTTGGTGATACATCTTTAGTAACAATGGCCATAAATTCATCTCTAATATTAGTATCTCTAAGTAAGTAATCACTTATTTTATCTAGTTGATCTTTAACAACACTTTCACTAAATAGAATTATTTTTAAATGAGCAAAGTAAGGCTTTTTACCTACTTTATAATTGA
>CANPZJ010000112.1 GCA_947588795.1 uncultured Bacilli bacterium | reverse complement strand
CAGAAACTAATTCACCATCACTAGCCTTAGCACCAAGTCTACGGCCAGCAGAATCTCTACCATTTCTTGTTGAACCTTGCGCCTTAACATGGGCAAATCTTTGGATATCTAACTTAATATATAACATCTTAATTCTCCTTTACTATTTTTATATTTTTAGGATATTGTTTTTCTAAATCTTTAAGTAAATCAAGCATATTATTAATTAGTTTCATAGTTATATCATCATTTTTTAAAATATTAATTTCTAATATTTCATCATCTTTATAACTAATTGAATTACTATCAATATTTAATATACCATTAATAGTTGTATAAATAATACTTGATACACTTGCACAAACAATATCATTACCATAAGTATTAAAATTAGCATGACCACTTACTTTAATACTCTTATCATTATAATTTACTTTAATCATAATTACTTATTAATTTTCGTAACAACAAGTTTTGTATATGGTTGACGATGTCCTTGTTTTTTACGATATTTCTTTTTAGGTCTATATTTGAAAACAATAATCTTTTTATCTTTGCCTTGTTTTTCAACCTTACATTCAACTGATGCACCTTTAACAGTTGGATTACCAGCTACACCATCAACAAATAAAACTTCATCAAATGTAACTGTACTTCCTACTTCAGCAGCAAGTTTTTCAACGTAAATTACGTCGCCCTCAGAAACATAATATTGTTTTCCACCTGTTACAAATACAGCTTTCATTTCATACCTCCTTATAATATTTTCTTTAAGTCGCGCCCTTAAGGTGTACTAATGTAACTTATAACCTTTTTAGTGCGGTTTTTTCCGAAATGACTTAAAACATTTAAATTTTAGCAAAAAATACGCTATTTGTCAATTGTTTTCCCCTTTAAATAAAGACTTTCTTTTATTTTGTTTTTTTCACTTACATAATGATCATTCTCTTTAAAATAATGATAGACATTTTTCTTTAAATCTTTAATATTCTTTGTTTTACTATCTATTTTTTGATAATTTAAATCATATAAATATCTTTCTAATAAAAATCTCTTCTGCATATATTTATAATTTATAAAATAAATAATCGTATTATAGATAAGAAAAGTAATAATAAAGTAATTATCTAATTTATAATGGTAATTAATAAATAAAAATAAAATAATACTAATAAGAGATATATAAATGATTAAGTGATATGATTTATGATAAGAAAAATATTTTTCTAATAATAGTTCTAAAATTCTACTACCATCAAGAGGAATAATTGGAAGCAAATTAAATATGATTAAAATAAAATTATATTCAATAATTAAGTGATAAGTTAAAATATTAAAATGATTTTTAAATAAGTACACAAATATTAATAAAATAAATTGTGATATAAAACCACCACAAGCAATTAATAAATCATGATTAATATTACTATTTATTTTTTTATTAATCGTGGTATATCCTCCAAAAGGAAGTATTTCTATTTTAACTATTTCGAAGTGGAATATTTTCGTAATTATTATATGACCTAATTCATGAATTAAACAGATAGCAAATATTATACTAATATTTTTAATATAACCACAGATAAGACAAATAAAAATAAAAAAGTAAGTATAACTATTAATTTTTATTTTATTTAAGATATTCTTCATAACTTAAATACTGACCATCTTTTTGGAGTACTAAATATATATAATTATCATTTGCTTCTCCAATTAAAGTATCTTTTTCTAAATAATCATATAAAGTTGCATTAGTATTTGTAATATTACCATACCAATAATCAATACCATCATTACCTTGTAAGATTAAAGTATTGCCATAGCCTTCTTTTTCACCAATAAATACTACTATTCCCCCATTAAGTAAAGATATGGGACTTCCCTTTTTTATATCTATTTTTACCCCATCTTGATATTTTTCATATTTATAACTTTTAAAATCATCACTATTTAATACTAATTCATCTTTATTCTCTACTTTAGGTAAAAGTTTACCAAATTTATCTTGATACCAATTATTTATTTTGGTAAAACTTAAAGAATCTTCATATAAATACTTATTAACCATTACTTTATTATTATCATTAATTTTAATTAAAATGCAGATACTAATAATTAAAATAATACTAAGAAGTGATCTAGTAATTAAATTTTTTAAATATTTAATTTTTTTACTATCTAATTCACTTTTTTTACTACTATAACTTTTATGACCTATTTTAGTGTAATCATCTATTTTCCTCATAAATATATCTCCCCCTAAAATATATTCACTTAAACCACTTTTTATTTAATATTTTTTAGATTAATAGTACGAAATGCTAATAAATAAAATAATAAATTAATAATTAGATTAAAACCAATATTAATTAAAATATTATACATACCATTTATAAGAATATTACTAAGAATTATATAAGTTATATAATTAAAAAGCATATAAAATATGAAAATATAAAAATTGTTTTTATTTAAATCTTTAAATATTTTATTAATTACATACATTAAAGATAAAATAATTATATTATAAAAGTAAGTATTAAAGATAATAAAATCTAAAATAATTCCAGTTAGTAAATAATATTTATATGGTTTATTATATAAATAAATTAAAAAGAAATATGAAGAAAAACTAGTATAATTATTAATTAATATATCTAATAAAATAAGTAAAATTATCATATAGTCTCCTTAATAATTGTTACATAATCAATATCTTTAATTTTTAAGTTATAATCTACTTCAATAATAAATTCAATATTTTTACTATCTTTTATGACATTTTTAACTGTACCTATATAAATATTTTCGTGAATATTACCAAGACCTGATGTAAATATTTGATCTCCAATATTAATTTTGGCATCTCTACTTATATTACTTACGATTAATTTATCATTTTTATATTCAAGTAAACCTATTTGTTCATTTATTTTAACAGATATTTTACTATCCTTATTAGTAATTAATTTAACTGTACTACTATTTTTATTTACTTTATCTATTACACCAATTAAAGTATTATCATATATAACCGGATTCTTATCTAAATTTTGATCTTTACCTCCTCTGATAGTTATTTCATTTAAATAATTATAGATATCTTTATAAATTATATAAGTATTTAAATAATCAGTTTCATATATTAAATCTATTTCACTAAATTCCAGTAATTTATTATAATCTTGTTCAGTTAGAGCACATCTAGTTGGGGTATATATATTATCTTTTATAGTAAATAAACGATAAATAGGCTCTTTTAATATAATCAATAAAAATACTATTAAAAACAAATAATTTTCTTTAATAAATTTAGTCATTATTCATACCTTCTAAATAAGTATTTAAAATACTTTGATTAACTTTGTCATAAACTGCTATATCTTCTGTTTTACTGATTATTTTTTCGTAATTATCTAAAATATAATAAAAATCTTTGGAAACATTAATTGTCTTTAAATAAATATTAATATTATTATCTTTAAAATAAGTAATCATTTTATTAACTAGGTCAATATCTTTATAGATTGCGCTATAAACTTTATATAAGTTATCTTCTTTTATAGAAATCCCAGAAGGTAATTTACTAATCATATCATTAGCATTATCAATTGATTCGTAGGCTCCAACTTGAAAAGCATAAACTAAATATTCTTCTTTAGCATATATATTTTCTTTATTTAAGATAAATACTGTAAACAAAACACCAGATATAAGGGAAAATAATACTAATATTATATTCTTTTTCATACCTTTATCACCTTA
>CANPZJ010000111.1 GCA_947588795.1 uncultured Bacilli bacterium | reverse complement strand
GCAAATTCTTCTTCCCTGTCACTAATATTATCTACTATTTTTAAATCTTTATCAGATATTATATAAAAATCTTTTTTATCATAAATACTTATCGTATGTCTATTTACATCATGAATAACCCAATATTCGTTTTTAAGTCTATTTTTAAAATGAATAGAAAGTAAATATAAAATATCATTATCAGGATTAATATCGGCATATAAAACTTTATTACTAAGTTCTCTAAATCTAACAAAGCCCTTCATTTTATGTGCTTCACTACCTACTCTTTTTCTTATTTCTAATGCCTTACTTACGCATTTTAAATTACGCATATAAGGAAGCTTTTCTTTATATTTAAAATAATTTAATAAATAATAATAAATTATTAATTCTTTATTATCTTCTTTTGAGATATATACATAATAAATAGTTTTAAAATTATTTATCCCAAATACTTTAATAAATTCACTAATTATATTATTATCTTTTTTTATATTTAAATTAATTAAATTATCAAATAAATTTTTATTATAATCTAATACTTTGATATTATCTGGTTTTATTTTATTTTTTAATAGAACTTTAATTAAACTAAGTAAACTTATCAAATCATTATTATATAAATATATATTATTCATTGAATAATGATAATTGGGTAGTTAAAGATTTTTCTTTAACTACGTCTCCTAAAACTAAATTTGCTTCGATAAAGTTCTTATTAAAAAATTCTCTATTTAAATCATATTTACCATTACAAGTAATAAAATATCTGGCTCTTTTTAAAACAACACCCATCTTTTTTAAATCTTTAAATTCTAGCTTAAAATATCTTCTTGATTTAATTATTCTTTTAGCAGATGTAACGCCAATACCAGGTATTTTAAGAAGTTCATTATAAGTACATATATTTATTTCTTTCGGAAATTCATCTAAATGTTTTAAAGCCCATGATGCTTTAGGATCTACTAGAATATTAAAATTAGGATTATTTTCATCTAAAATATCACTAACTTTAAAATTATAATATCTAAGTAACCAATCAGCTTGATATAGTCTATTTTCTCTTTTTAAAGGTGGCATTTGTAAACTAGGTAAATAACTATCTTTATTTACTGGTATGTAAGCTGAATAAAATACTCTTTTTAATTTATAGTTATTATATAATGATTCACTTCTATTCATAATATCTAAATCAGTTTCTTTGGTAGCCCCAATAATCATTTGGGTACTTTGACCTGCTGGTACATAACTTTTATTATGATTATCTTTAACATATTTCATAATATGTTCAACTCTTTTGCTATTCTTATTTGGAGCAAGTAATTTTATGCCATTATCGGTAGGTAGTTCAATATTAGCACTTAATCTATCAACAAGCATTCCTAACTTTTTTAACAAATATTCACTAGCACCTGGAATTGCTTTACAATGAATATAACCACCAAAATGATATTTATGACGAAGTGAATCGACTGTCTTAATTAATAACTCCATAGTATAATCAGGTGATTTAATAATACCTGAACTTAAAAATAAGCCTTCAATATAATTTCTTTTATAAAAATTAATGGTAATATTACATATTTCATCTGGTGTAAATATGGCTCTTTTAATATTATTACTTCGTCTATTAATACAATATTTACAATCAAAAATACAAATATTAGTTAATAATATTTTTAATAGTGATATACATCTCCCATCAGATGAAAATGAATGACAAATACCAGCATAAGCAGTATTACCAAAATTACTAGATCTATTACTACCACTAGATGAACACGAGGCATCATATTTAGCACTATCAGCAAGAATTATTAATTTTTCTTTTAGATTCATTTTTTATCACCATTATTATTATAATACAAAAATCCAGTTGTAGCAAACATTTGTTTTGGATTTAACAAAAATTGGTAATAAAAAATCTCAAATTTCTTTGAGACTTGATTATTTAATTAATAAATTTCTAATTTGGGCTATATTTTCATTTTGTATTGCTAAATAATCATTGGCGGTATCATCATTAGTTATCGCATCATTTATAGTTAAAATATTGGCTTTATTTTTATCTTTTAATTCTTTTATTAATTCTGTTTCTTCTTCACTAGCAAGTTTTAATATCGTATCATATTTAGAATTTTTAAATTTATTTTTAATATCAGTTAAGGCATTTTCACTACCAGAAGCTTCAATTTCTTCTAAAGATATTACGGTAAAACCATAACCTTCTAAATATTTTAGCGTATTAGATGATACTACTAAAGTATTATTATCAAGTTCTTTGGCTTCTTTTGCTATATTTCTAAGTTCAGCATCAATCCAAGATATTTTCGCATATAACTCATCATATTTTTTATTAACTTCTTCTTCTTTTAAAGTATTATTTAAATATTCGGTTAAAGATCCTTTAATATTTTTAGCAAGCATTAAAAAGTTATTCGGAGCAAGCCATAATTCTTCAATATCATTATGATAATTAAGGCCATAAGTAGCATCAATGATAAGTAGTTCATCATTTTTATTTAAAAATGATTTAGCTATTTCTTTTTCATTACCTACACCTACATAAACAAATAAATCACCTTTAGAATATTCATCAATTTGTTTAGAAGTAAGTTTATATTCATCTAATTTTACCCCATTAGGATAAATACTATTAACTGTACTATTATCACCATATAAATATTCCGTAATAAATTTAACCGGATAAACAGTTGTATAAATTGTTGCATTATCTAAACTAGTAGTATTAAAACTACAAGCACTAGTTAAAAATAAAATACTTAATAAGACTCCTAATAGTTTTATATTTTTCATCTTTATCACTCTATTTCCAAATATTATTTTACTATATTAAATTCTTTTTATCAACTAAGTAAGTAGATACTAAAAGTAAAATAGTAGACACTAAATATGCTCCAATTACATCGGTTGCAAAATGGGCTCCAAGGTAGATTCTACTAATACCAATAAATATTGGTAAAGTAAATAAAATAACTCTTAAAGTATTTTTTAAACCTTTTTTTAAATCAGTTTTATTGACTAAATAAAGTAAAATACCATAAATAGTTACTGAAGCCATCGTATGTCCACTTGGAAAACTATAACTAGTTTCAATTACTAATTTTAATACTTCAGGTCTTTCTCTCATTATAATAACTTTAATAACATTATTTAAAATAGTTGAAATAATTATAACACTCGCAGTTAAATAAGCATGATTTTTCTTTTTAAAAATTAAAAATATTACAAATAATAAAACGGATAATGCTACAATAAAAGCAGTACTCCCAAAAAAAGTAAATACTTTAAATATACTAGTTAAAATATCATTCATTTTAAAAGTACATAAATTATAAATAAATGTATCAATAGATGAAACTAAATCAAGTTTAACTAATACACTTAATATAATAAATATTAAAGTTAAAAATCCTGCTATATATAATCTAGTCTTCTTCATTTCTATTACCACCTTTAAATACAAATTCTCTTTGAATAACTAAATTAATAATCCAAAGAATAAAATCTACCACCAATTTAATTAAAATAGCTGATATATTAAGTAAACTATATAAGTAAGTTACAAAACAACCAGAAATAAACATTTGAATAACTGCTAAAATATAATATTTAATTAGTGATGTTATACTCATATCTTTAAATATTAAATTAGAATTTAATATATAATTATAAATTGATGATACTAGTCTAGCTAAAATTGTTGCCGCAAGTATTTTCGAATTGATATCTAAAATACCTAGGATGGCTGCAAATAAAGCAATATCTAGTAAAAATGAACTAAATGATGCTAGAAAATAACGCATAAATAATTTATAAATTAAAATAGAATCTTTTAGCGGATTAAAATGACTATTAGCATTACTATTTAAATAGATTGTTTCTATTTCTACTTCTCTAATTTTAATATTTTTACTTTTACAAGCAATTAACATATTAGTTTCATATTCATATCTTTCACCAGATAAATCAATGAAATCTTCCATTAATTTACGGCTTATTCCTCTAAGTCCGGTTTGGGTATCACTTATTTCTAAACCAATAAATATTTTAAAAATATTACGCGTAATTTTATTGCCAAATTTACTTTTAGGAGGAACATAATCTAAATCAAAATCTCTAACCCCTAAAATTAATTCATTAGGATATTTAAGTAAAGTTTTACCACAATTTTTAATATCTTTAACACTATGTTGCCCATCACAATCACAAGTTACACAGCCTTTAATATCTGGATATTCATTTAAAATATAATTAAAAGCATTTTTAATAGCTCTTCCCTTACCTAAATTTTTATAATGGGTAAAAACATCTATTTTTTGTTTAGCTAGTTTACTAAAAAACTTATCATGTTCACTATTACTTCCATCATTAATTACTAATATATGTTTAAATTCTTTTTGTAATTTAGTAATAAATTCATCCATTATTTTTTCATCAGGGTCGAGCGTTGGTACTACTACAAATATATCATCCATTTGAAATCACCTACTTTTTAATTGCTTCCATATTAACTAGTTTATAACCACCTTCATAATAGATAAAATATAATCTATCATTCATAATATCTTGTTTATCTTTACCACTTACAACCATATTTTTTTCTAAATAAACTTTACAACTAAAAGCATTATCATTATAAATTATAAAGTCTTCTACTACTTCATTTGTAAATACCGGATTTTTTAGTCTATGACTACTTACAAAAGTACGATCAACATTACGACTCCAATTGTAAGCCATAGTATAGTAATAAGAATCTTTAATTAAATATGGCATTAAAGTAGAAAGGCCACCACTTAAATCATTAGTTAAATATAAACTCCAATTTTCAGCAAATTTTAAAATATCAAAATCATCTTTAATATAATTTTTTGCATCTTCTAAAGTTTTAATCTCTTTAAATTCTTTCGTAACATTTATTTTATTATCTTCTTCTTTATAATCTACTTCTTTATTATTTTCATCTAATATTTTAATCTCTGGTTTATACACTAAATTATTAACTTCATATGTTTTACTTTTTTCTATTTCAACATATTCTGTTAATCTATCTAAACCTTCGACATCACCTTGTGATACAATATCATCATCTCTTAAAGTATTGCCATTTACTTTAACTGTATATTTTTCTGGTACTTTGATTTCATAAGCATAAATTCCTTTATCAAAATAATTTTGATAATTAACTACATCCCATTCATCAATAGTTAATATAGCCATTCTTTTATAAGAATTAACACTTTTAATAGATACAGTACTTATTAATTTATCATTATTATATAGATCATAAGCATATACTTCATCTTTACTTAATTTAATATTTTTCTTAATTTCTAAATCATCACTTTTATATAATTTTTTAATACCTTCACTTATTTTAGCATTACTTTTTTCATATTTAGATATCGTAAATAAATCATCTTTAACATCTTCTGTAAGTTTACCAGATGTAGCTAAATATTTAATATAATTATCTACTAAATTTCTTTCATATAAAACCATACTATTATAGACATAGACAATAATAAAGAAACCACAAACTAATAAAAATAAAGTAAATAACATTAATGATTTTTTATATAAACTTTTTTTATGCCATTTTCTAAATAATTTTGCCATAATTACCTCTTTTCTACGACAAAGCCAGTTGGAAGGCGCCATGATGAATTAGAATAATATAAAGTAACGGAAGTCATTTCGTATTTACCATCATAATACATAGAAGATGATGAACCACCATCAATATTAGCAGCATTAACAGCCCCATACTCTTGCATTATTTCAATTAAATCTTGAGCAGTGGCTCCTAAGTGTCCGGAAGCCCCACGACCATCAGTAACTAAAAGTAAAACTGTACCATCTGCTCTTTGGCCAATTGCGGTTCTTGGGTTTGCCCCACTACCTGAACCATTAACATCTCTTGCTTCACCATTTATAATAAGTTTAACAAAGTGATTATTTGCATCACTTGCTTCTTCTTGGAAAGCTACTGCATCTCTAATTTTTTCATCCTTAATCACTTTTTCTACTTGACTTGCATTTTTACCACTCAAATCAATTATTTTTAGTAAATTATCTTCGTTAAAGCCAACTAAATGCAACCCTCTAATACCAGCAGGACTATTAAATTCTATTTTACCATCGCGTACAACGAGTCCCATTGGTCTTCCACCTTTATTACTATCAGAATGATAAAGACCACCATTAATGCCGGCAAAAGCATCAGCATCATTTACTAGTTTATCTAAAGTAACACCATAAGTCTTCCAAGAGCCATCATAAATTGTGGCAAGTTTAACACGCGCTGGATCATTAACTATAATCATTTTAGCTAAATATGTACTACCAGGAATTTCTACTAGTTCAATCCCATCTTTATCAGCATTTCCAGTTGTGTTAATTAGACTATTATCCATTTCTTCATTAAAGGTTGCCATTGAATTACTATTAACTATTTCTTGCACCTTTTTATCGCTCATAAATAATTTAACAACAAATTTCATTTGGCCAGTTTCGAGCATTGTTGTTACAAATAAATTACGTGCATGAACTGATGGACCATAACAAAAAATTAATCCAGCAGAATAAATAACTACTAATAAAACTAATAAAAATACTCCAATAAAACTAAAAAATTTACCAATAAATTTTAATACTTTCATAAATTACTTCAACCTCACTACTTTTAATATTTGTCTATTAAAATATTACCATAACTATAAATATTGTTCAAGAAATAATAGAAAATATATAAGAAAAAAAGTAATAAAAATTAATCTATTACTTTTTCACATTTACAACCCAAATCTTCTAATTCTTTAACATATGTATTAACATCACCATGCATATTTATATGTTTTACATGTTGTGTTTTTACATGTTTTAGATATCCAAGAGCCTTTATACATAGTACAGTAACATTCTTCACCACTAGGGCGATTCGTCGTTGCTTTACAAGTAAGTTTTGCAGCATCTATTTGATAGTTCCATCCAGAACA
>CANPZJ010000110.1 GCA_947588795.1 uncultured Bacilli bacterium | reverse complement strand
TCAAATAGTAATTATTCTTATAAAGAACTTTTATATTATAATTATTATTTAATTAACGATTAATTATTTCGTTATATATCTGGTCTATCATTTTTCTTTGTATTTGCTTAACTAATTAATCATTGTATTTTTTTTGCATTTCTGCCACTTTTTTACAATGGCAAAAAAAAGAACTTAATCGCTTAAATTCTTTATTTAGTAACTTTTTCTAATTTAGTAAGGCCACCCATATAAGGTTGTAATACTTGTGGAATATTTACAGTACCATCTTCATTGTAATTATTTTCTAGTACAGCAATTAAACCTCTAGGAGTAGCTACAACTGTGTTGTTTAGGGAGCACAAATATTTAGTTCCTTCACTACTTTTATAACGAATACCAAGTCTTCTTGTTTGGGCATCACCTAAAATTGAACAAGAACCAACTTCAAAATATTTTTGTTGTCTTGGACTCCATGCTTCAACATCACAAGATTTAACTTTTAAATCAGCAAGATCGCCACTACAACACTCTAAAGTTCTAACTGGCACATCTAGACTTCTAAAAAATTCAACAGTGTAATTCCACATTTTATTATACCAATCCATACCATCTTCCATTTTACATAGAACTACCATTTCTTGCTTTTCAAATTGATGAACACGATATAATCCTCTTTCTTCTAGGCCATGAGATCCACCTTCTTTACGAAAGCATGGAGAATAACTAGTTAAAGTTAAAGGTAAATCTTCTTCTTTAATCATTTGACCAATAAATCTACCCATCATAGAATGTTCTGATGTACCAATTAAATATAAATCTTCACCTTCAATTTTATACATCATGGCTTCCATTTCTTTAAAACTCATTACCCCAGTTACAACATCACTTCTAATCATAAAAGGTGGCACACAATAAGTAAATCCTTTACTAATCATAAAATCACGCGCATAAGATAGCATTGCTGAATGAAGTCTTGCAATATCTCCTTTTAAAAAGTAAAAACCTTCGCCACTAGTACGACCAGCAGCTTCTTTATCTAAGCCATCATATAAATTACAAATATCTGCATGATAAGGTATTTCATAATTTGGTACTACTGGTTCCCCAAACTTTTCTAATTCTACATTTTCAGAATCATCTTTACCAATTGGTACATCATCGGCAATAATATTTGGAATAACCATCATTATCTTTTTAACTTGTTCTTCTAGCTTTTCTTCTTCTTTTTCCAGTTCTGGAATTTGATTATTAATCTTCGCTACTTGCTCTTTTATTTTATTTGCTTCATCTATTTTTTTATCACGCATTAACTCGCCAATAGATGCACTTAATTTATTTTTTTCGCTTTTTAAATTATCAACTTTAGTCTTACACTCTCTATATTTAATATCAAGTTCATATACTTCATCAACTAAAGGTAATTTTTCATCTTGAAATTTCTTTTTAATATTTTCTTTCACTAATTCTCTATTTTCTCTTATCAATTTAATATCTATCATTTTTCCTCTTCCTTTTCTAAAAATAAAAAGAATGATACTTCTAAGGAGTCAAACTGACGGTACCATCCTTTTATTTACTTAATTATAGATAACGGCTTATAACCGGTATGTATTAAATACTCATCCGAAGTAGATTCACTATAATCCTTTAATTAGTTTGCACCAAACACTAACTCTCTTTGCTAAATTTTTATAGTTACTATTCTTCATCAACGATTTATTTATTATTTATTATTTTTTTTATTTGAATCTATTCATTTGATTCATAACTTGTTTAACTTGTTTTTGACTAGGTTTTCTACCCATACTACTCATCATTACTTCAATCATTTTTTCGTTAATTGGTGGGTTTTTAGTCAAATACTTTTTCATAATTACTCTTGATATAATAAAGCCAAGAATAATTCCAATAATCAAACCAATTACTAAATATAAAATTTTAATCCACATTATTTTTTCTTTCCTCCTTTTTTATTCTCTTTTAATAAATCTCTAATTTCTTCAAGTAAAACAATATCAGCAGGTTTTGGTGGTAAAATTTCTTTTTCTTCTTCAGTCTTTTTACCTTTTTTACCAATCTTATGTAGATCACTATTAAATTTATTCATTATTTTAATTACAATGAATAAGCATATAGCCGTAATTAAAAAATCAATAATGTTTTGAATAAATACACCATATAAAATTTTTGCACTACCAACTTTAATAGCTAAATTTGAGAAATCTACTCCTCCTAAAATCATACCAATAATTGGCCCAAAAACGTTATCAACTAGGCTAGTAACTATTTTACTAAAAGCACCACCAATGATAACACCAACTGCTAAATCAACCACATTTCCTCTTGCAATAAATTCTTTAAACTCTTTTAACACAATAAACCACCTAAAATTATTTTATTATAGATGTTTCTTTTTTGCAAGTTAAATAGTAATATTATCTTGTTCTCTTGTTACAATTCACAGCCAAAAAGTTAAACAACGTAAAATAGACTAAGCATAAACTTAGTTTATTTTTATTTCATCT
>CANPZJ010000109.1 GCA_947588795.1 uncultured Bacilli bacterium | reverse complement strand
AACTAACATTTCTGTTAGCATTTATTACTCTCGAAATCTTAAAAGTTCGAGTTTCCTATCATATTGGAGCAAGTGAGCGGAATCGAACCGCCGTCTCAACCTTGGCAAGGTCGCATACTAGCCGCTGTACTACACCTGCATATTTCTTTCAGTGAATATATAATAACAAATTTTAAAATATTTTGCAACAATAATTGCTTCTAAAGTCTAAAATTGTTATAATGGTTACTAGAGAAGGTAAATTAATGAAAAAAATTAAAAAAAATTTGAATAAATTAATAACAGGATTAATATCTTATATTTATACTAATAGATTATTTTTATCCTATTTAGTTATTTCTGTTATTGGTACTATGATATTACGTTATTATACAGTTAAGGGAGATTATTTTTTTGGTTCCCTTATAACTAATATAGGAATAATTTTATTGGTCGGTGCTTTTGGCTATTTAGTTAAGCCTAAAAATCAATTTAAATATTTCTTTGCTTGGATAATATTTTTTACATTTTTAGAAGTAATTAATTCTATTTATTATATGTTCTATACTAACTTTGCTTCTTTAGCGGAAGTATCATCAGTGTCTCAACTGGAAACAGTCTCTGATTCAGTTATTACCCAATTAAGACTAATTGATTTTATTTATGTTTTACAACCAATCATATTTTATTATATTCATAAACATTTAAAAACTTCACCATATTATAATTTAATAGGTAAAGTTGAGAATAAAAAAAATATGGTTATTGCTACTTTAATAAGTGCAGCAGTATTTTTAATATTTACTTTTGCAACTGCTACTGGTACAGATTATAGTAGACTTTCAAAACAATGGGATAGACCATATATAGTGGAGCGATTTGGTATATTAATGTATCAAGCCAATGATGTATTTCAAACAATTCAACCTAGAATAAATAGTTTGTTTGGTCAAGAAGAGGCTATGCAAATGGTTGATGATTATTTCAACGATGATAGTAAAGAAAAATATAATGAAACTAATAAATATAGTAATATTTTAAAAGGTATGAATGTTATTTATATTCATATGGAAAGTATGCAAAATTTCTTAATGGATTTAGAGTTTAATGGGGAGAAAGTTACCCCAAATTTAGAGCAAATTGCTAATGAAGGAATGTTCTTTAGTAATTTCTATCCGCAAGTATCTATTGGTACATCATCTGATGCTGAATATATTACCCAAACAGGATTACTTCCATCTTTAAATGGTACTGTATTTGTTAACTATTCCAATAATACTTTTAATACATTAGTTGGTAAATTAAAAGATGAGGGTTATTATACCTTTAGTATGCATGGTAATTTACCTGCTATGTGGAATCGTAGTAAAGTTCATCCAAGATTTGGTTATACTGATATGATTTATAAAGAATCATTTACATTTAATGATGATAGCAAAGATCCAAATAATACTGATTGGATAGGTTTAGGTATTAATGATAAATTATTCTTTGAACAAGGTGTCCAAAAATTAATCGATATTGAAAATACTCATGAAAATTATTTTGGCACCATTATTACTTTATCTAATCACTCACCTTTTGCTCCTAATAAAAATTTTACTTTAGATTTAACTGATTACTATACAGATGAAGTAACTGGTGAAGAGAAGAGTTCATGCTATTTATGTGAAAGAGATGTCGGTAAATATATTGTAAGTAGTCATTATGCTGATGAGGCTCTAGGAGATTTTATGAGATACATTAAAGAAAGTGATAACTTTAATAATACTTTATTTATCTTCTATGGGGATCATGATGCCAAAATGAATTATAAAGATATGAATTATTTATATAATTATGATTATTTAACTGGTGAATTAAAAGAAGAAACAGATCCAACTTATGTTACTTATGATAGTTTTGATCATCAATTAAATAAGAAGACACCATTAATTTTCTGGACTAAAAATAAAAAGTTAGCTAAAAAATTACATGGTGAAGTAAAAACAATGATGGGCATGTATGATTTAGCCCCAACTCTATATAATATGTTAGGTATCAAAGAAAATTATGTATTAGGTCATGATATTTTTAACATTAAAGATAATAATATAATAGTATTCCCAAGTGGTAATTTCTTAACTAATAAAGTATATTATAATAATTCTAAGGAAGAATATAAAATGTTAGATGATGATATGGTATTTAAGTCATCAGATGAAAATCCGGACTTAGAGCAAAATTATATTAATGAAAGATTAGAATATTCAGAAAAAGCTTTGGAAATTGGTAATGCATTAATTACTTATGATTTATTTAAAGATAGAGTAAAGGAAGAATAATATGCGAAAAAGATTTAAATATATATTAAGAGCAATTTTTATTCTTATTATATTAAGTATTATAATTTTAGTATTATTGCAATTTAAAGGAAATAATAGTACTCCAAAATATAAAGAAATAGATAATATAAAAGGATATAATTATGAACTTGAAGATCGTGATTCAGAATTAATGCAAGAAGTATTTAAAAAATTAAAATCAGAATTAAATAAAGATAGTGTTGATTACAATTT
>CANPZJ010000108.1 GCA_947588795.1 uncultured Bacilli bacterium | reverse complement strand
CACTGGAGCAGGTGATGGGAATCGAACCCACGTTAATAGCTTGGAAGGCTATAGTTCTACCATTAAACTACACCTGCGTAATATTGCCTTCCAAGCACATCGCAAATTAATAATAGCAAAAATTTGTAATATTTGCAACTAAATTTGCTATAATGTTAAACCTTTTTGAAAATGTCAGTATGTGATTTTTTGAAAATGGCAGTTTTCTCATATAAAAATATATTATAATTTATTGATAGGCAAATCATTGACAATAGGCAGTAATAATTCGTCATACTTATTGTAATATCTTATTTTTAAGATATTACATATTCTATAAGAATTGTTACTGGGTTCCTGTTGTCAATGAGGAACTAGCAATAAATTTACTATATCAATAAACTGACATTTTCAAAAAATCTTAACACTAAATTTGCTATAAAGCCATAAAATTGTTATAATTATTTTGATAGAAAAATAAATTATAGAGGGAATATTTATGGAAAATAAAAGAAAAAGATTTGGTAATAGAAAAGATGCCTGGCGTTGTCATGATATAAATGGTTTAAGTCAAATATTGATTGATTTAAAACCAAAACGTTCTTTAGGAGAATTATATATAAATCAAAAAGTTGATGTTACTAACTTAGTAAAATATATGAGTTTTTTAAAAACTAAGAATGAAAAAATTACTTATTTTCATGCCTTTGCTACTGCTATTGGTAAAGTATTTTATAATAGACCACTTCTTAATAGATTTATTGCTAATAGACATGTTTATGAACATAAAGATGTTACTTTATCATTTGTTATGAAAGCAGATTTTAATGATAAATCAGAAGAAGTAATGGTTATTTTACCAATATTAGAAGATGATACTATTTTTACAATTAGTAAAAAAGTTAGAGCAAAAGTTGAAAGTATTAGAAGTCATCAAGATACTAAAGAAGGTGCTAATTCAGCAATTCAAGTATTAGGTAAACTGCCAAATATTTTAAGAGTACCTATAGTAGGTTTATTTAAATGGTGTGATAGAAAAGGCATTTTACCAGCCTTTTTAGTTAAAGATAATATTTATTATAGTAGTATTATTATTTCTAATTTAGGTAATTTAAAATGTAATGGTATATATCATAATGTTACTGATTTTGGTACTTGTTCTGGCCTTATTACCATGGGTGAAATAAAAGAAGAAGTAATTGACGGCAAAAAGAAATATTATTGTGAATTTGGTATTACAATGGACGAGCGAATAGCGGATGGTTTTTACTTTATTAAATCAATTCATTTAATTGAATATATTTTAAATAATCCTTATCTTTTAGAAGAAAATGCAAGTAAAAAAGTAGAAATGAGTAGCAGTAATGAAAAAGAAAAAAGATAGTTATTTTGGCTATAAATTAACTACTAGTTTTTTAAGATTTATAGGCTCTATTTGGTTTAATACAAAAGTTATCGGTAAAGAAAACATCCCAATAGAAGGAAGATGTATTCTTGCTGGTAATCACTTAAGTTATGTTGATGCTTACTTTTTGTTTAAGTCTACGAAAAGACCAATTCATTTTTTAGGTAAAATAGAACTTTTTCAAGGATCTTTTAAATGGTTCTTCCAAATGATGCATTTAATACCGGTTGATAGGAGTAAGAAAAATCCAGAAGCAATAGAGAAAGCAACTGAAATATTAAATAATGAAAAAGTAATTGGGATATTTCCAGAAGGAACTTTTCATAAAAAAACTCTTTTGCTTCCTTTTAAACCTGGTGCGATTCATTTAGCCGAAGTAACAGGTGCTCCCATAATTCCTTTTGCTATAAAAAGTAATTTTAAATTTCGTTCCAAGTCTACCATTACTTTTGGCGCACCCATATATGTTGATAAAATAAAAGAAAAAAATAAAGTAGAATATTTAGAAAATGTTATCAAAAAAATGTTAGAAGATTAAAATTTTTCTAACACTTTTATTTTTTCATAAACAATAAAACTTTCATCATTAAAATTTTTATCTAATTCAATATAATATTTCTTTATATCATTTTTATATTTTGGAAAATCTTTTATTCCTATTACCATAGTTTGATTTAAATCTTTAAATTTCATTTTTTTATTATCAATTATTTCTATACTAGCTAAAATATTATAATTATCATCTTTAAGTAAATATTTATGTCCAATAGTAGAATAAATATCATCATCATTTTTAAAAAAAGGAGAATAATGAACTAAAAAGTCTTGTCCATTTTCTGTTATATTTTCAATTTTTTCTTTAGGAAAAATTAGTTGACCATAATTTTTATATTTTGCATATCGTTCATTATGACATCTAACTAGCATATCTTGATAATTTATTTTTTGTCCTTTTTTACTTAAATAGGTAATTTTAGCTTTATCAATTAAATTAATTTTATCTTTAGCTAATAATTTTTTACATTTTTCTTCTATTGAATAATATTCTTTAGAATTTTTAAAATCTTTTAATTCAATAAATAATAAAAATTTTTGTAATTCATTAATATAATTTAATTCTTGCCTACTATAATTATTTTTAAATTCATCGGGAATATTAAATGATTCAGGGTAAAAGTATAAATCTTTATCTCTTATGAACAATTTTACTGATGAACTTATTTAAAAGACATAT
>CANPZJ010000107.1 GCA_947588795.1 uncultured Bacilli bacterium | reverse complement strand
ATATATGCTGCTAATGATGGTGTAGTTACTCATGCCTCTAGTGGTTGTCCAGATAATGGTAGTTATCCTAATAGTTGCGGTGGTGGTTATGGTAACTATGTTATAATAGACCATGGTAACAATATTTATACTCTATATGGCCATATGCTACAAAATATTCGTGTTAAAACTGGTCAAACTGTTAGTCGTGGTGATGTAATTGGCTATATGGGTAACAGCGGTCAATCAAAAGGGTTTCACTTACACTTTGGCTTATCTTTAGGTAATCCTCAAGGTGGCGGTACATGGCAAAATCCAAGGGAGCTATTTAAATAATGCGTGTCTGTGTATTAGCGAGTGGTTCCAAAGGGAATTCTACTTATATCGAAACAAAGAATCATCACATTTTACTAGATATGGGTAAAAATAAAAAATATATAGTAGATTCTTTAAAATCAATTGGGGTAGATCCTAAAAGTATTGATATCATTTTAATAAGTCATTTACATAATGATCATATTTCAGCATTAGAAACATTTATTAAAAGCTATCCTGCAATAGTATGTATGCCACAGGATATGTTTGCATCCCTAGATAGTTTGCAAAATTATGAACATATCAAAATATATGAAGATGAAATGGATTTTGACGATGTTAAAATATATGCTTTAAAATCTAGTCATGATGCCATTGCCTCTCATAACTTTATAATAGAAGAAGGAAGTACTTCAGTAGTGCAAATAACTGATACAGGTTATATTAAAAGTAAATATTTTAACTTACTTAAAAATAGAGATGTTTATTTATTAGAAAGTAATCATGATGTCGAAATGTTACAGCATGGTCCTTATCCTGATTGGCTTAAAAAAAGAGTATTATCTGATGAAGGTCACCTTTCTAATCAAGCAGCCGGTTTCTATTTATCTAAATTAATTGGGGATAAAACTAAAAAAGTTTATTTAATGCATTTAAGTGAAGTTAATAATAAACCTGAAATAGCACTTAAAACTGTTGAAGATGCTCTAAAAGAATATGATGTTAATTTTAAAGAAATAAAGTGTGCTACCCAAAATGAAATAAGTGAAGTGATTACTTTATGATTAAAATTATTTGTGTTGGTAAAATAAAAGAAAATTATTTAAATGAATTAATTGATGATTATTTAAAAAGAATAAGTAAATACCATAAAATTGAAATCATTGAAGTAAAAGATAATGACAATTTAAAAATAGAGGCCGATAATTTACTCAAAGTTATTAATCCAAAAGATTATAACATTGCTTTATGTTTAGATGGAAAAAATTTTGATAGTGTTGATTTAGCTCGCCATATTGACAACTTATTTACTTATAATAGCACTTTATCTTTTATTATTGGTGGTTCTAATGGTTTAAGTGATGATATAATTAAAATGTGCAAAGAGAAAATTAGTTTTGGTTCTCTTACTTTTCCGCATGGTTTATTTAGAGGTATTTTACTTGAACAAATATATCGTTCATTTAAGATAAATAATAACGAATGTTACCATAAATAGAAAGTGTGATTTTATGAATATTTTTAGAAAAAAGGCAGAGACTCCTATAAAAGAAAAAACTCCTATAGAGAAATATTATGGTAATATTGATATTGATTTACTTAATATTAATGAAGGAATAATTGAATGTAGCGATGTTCAAATTTCTGATTTTGCTTTAATGTTTATTTATTTTTATTATGGATTACTTACCAAAACTCAATTTAGTGATTGTTATGTGGGAAGAATTTATGACGATACCAATAATGAATTTGAAGTATCTTTAGCTAATGTTCTTCTTTTAGCACCAGTTCTTAAATTTTCACGCCCTTTAAAAGACATATTTAAAAATCCACAAAGAGATGAAAAAGGCAGGAATATTGTTTATTTTAGTAAATATCCAATTGAAACTGTCAGTTATAAAGAAAAAGGAAATGTGGCAGTATCAGGCCATTATACTAATAAAAAAATTCATTATACGCAAAAATCAGGATTTGATTATTATACTTTTGATTATCCAGTTGTGTCATATAATAACGAAGAATATATTAAAGCAATTTCTTTAGTAACTTCTAATTATAGTCTACGAAATAAACAATCTATTCATTATCGTAATGAATATTGTATAAAATTAAAACCTATTAAATGGTTATGCGATTACGAAAATAATCGTCTTATTTGCCTTGATGCTTTAATTCCGGGTGGACCTTATATTAATATAGATAAAGATAAAAGGTTTAAAGGTACAACTGTTTACAATTTTTTAAAAAATTATTTATTACCAGATTTAATGCAATTTGTAGAAGTTCCAAAATTAGAAGAAGTAAAAAATGTAGAAGTAAAAAATGAAGATATAGAAATAAAAGATAATATTTTGAATATGTTAAGAGAACTTTTAAAACAAGTTGAAGCAATTAAAGATGAAAATGATAAAATTTTAATTGTTGAAGATATCAGAGTACTTGCTAGTCTATATGGGAAAGAACTTATAAAAATAAAAAATAATGAAAAAAGTGTTTATGGAAGTACCGAAAGAGAATTAATTAGAAATGGTATTATGCCTTACTATGTTTATATAGAAGAAGAAATTAAAAGAGAAGTAAGAGAAGATAATAAAGAACAAGAAAATAAAGAAATTGAAAT
>CANPZJ010000106.1 GCA_947588795.1 uncultured Bacilli bacterium | reverse complement strand
GTTGTTAGTTCAATAATTGACACTTTAAAATAATTAAGGTAATATTAAAATGGATATAAGTTATGAAGACATAAAGGTAGATGTCTTCTTTTTTGTTGTTTAATTCGGAGGTGAAATTATTAAAACAGAAACTACCCAAAAAATTAATAATATACAATTAGGCAAAATATCAAAATGGGGCCTTGATAAAAATAAAAATATTAAACATTTTAAACTTCAAATAAAAGATTATAATAAAAAATTGTTACCTTCTGGTGTTTGTTTAATAGTGCTATCTAATAGTAAATGTTTAAAATATGCAAATATAAATAACAATCCTTTAATCATTAATCAAGGTAATATTAGAAAAATATATAATAAGCATTCAAATATTAGTCATAAAGTTATAGAAAATTTAGACATAGAATTAAATAATAGTGTTTTAGCAATGGATTCATTGACTAGAAAAAATTCTAGAGTAGTAGTATTAAATAAATTTAGTAGTAAAGGAAATCCTATAATAGTTACTATTAGTTTAAATAAAACTAATGCTAAAATTAAAGTAAATGAAATAACATCGGTTTACGATAAAAAAGAATTTCAAAATTTTATTGATAGAACACTAAAACATAATAAAAAAATTTATATAAATGAAAAAACCGAACAATGGCTACTTCGCAGTGGACTCCAATTGTCCATCCGTTTCACCGATTATCCGATTTCTTCTTAAAATATAGCATAAATGTCTTATTATGTCAAATTTACATTAAATAGTATAAAAAAACAGGCTACTGCGACCGGTAGGGTTGATAAACAACGCTTAGACCGGTTTAGCAAACAACCTGTTTCTAAAATGATAATAGCACTAATAAACCTTAAAATCAACAAATTTTACTTTTTAATCAAATAATCATTAATACCATATTTTTCATCTTCTGTATCAAAAAATATTTCGCGATGTGGAGCTTTAAAAGTTAATAATCCCATCAAAATATAAACTATAATAATAAAGGCAATACTTATTTCTTTTTGATAACTAATTGGATGCAAAGAAAGGATTTTATAACCTATATAGTTAACAATTAAAATAGTAATAAATAAAATAATAAATGTAACAATCATATTTTCGCCAAAATTAAGATAAATTGGTAAAAACATTAATAAATAGATTGGAATACTTATAATAGATTTCATAAGTAAACTAAACATAAAATTATTATGATATAAGTTATATTTTTTTATAATTAAATATTCAATAATACCATATATTAAAATTGTGGTATAAAGCATTTTCATATGTTCCCAAATACTTTCATTTACTGGAAAAAAGATAGCAAAAATAGGATTAGGAAGGAGAGTATAAACAAAATGAGTTAGAAAACAAAGAGCAAATGTTAAGACAGCATTAAGAATAATCATTTTCTTTAAATTCATGAAAGGTCACCTAGTAATAATATATAAAAAAAGTTAAAAAATATACTTTAACTCTTATTTGTGTTATAATCTTTTTTGAAATTGGGGAATTTTTATGGAAAGATATCAAGAAATAGAGCGAAGTATTATTAAAAAATTTAGAAAAGATATATATCGTTTATTTACTAAAGCTGTAAAAGATTATCAATTAATTAAAGAAAATGATAATATTATGGTTTGTATAAGTGGCGGTAAAGATTCATTTTTACTTGCTAAATGTATTGAAGAATTACAAAAACATGGTGATATTAAATTTGATGTTCATTATGTCACAATGAATCCTGGATATAATGAAAAAAATAAAAATAAAATAGAAGAAAATGCTAAAATATTGCATATACCTTTAGAAATGTTTAATAGTGATATTTTTGCCATTGCTAATAAACTTAATCCGGAAAATCCTTGCTATTTGTGTGCTAGAATGAGAAGAGGATACTTATATAGTAAAGCCGAAGAACTTGGTTGTAATAAAATTGCTTTAGGTCATCATTTTGATGATGTTATTGAAACAACTCTTTTATCAATGTTTTATGGAGCAGAGATAAAAACAATGATGCCTAAACTTCATAGTGATAATTTTAAAGGTTTAGAACTTATTCGTCCTCTTTATTTAGTCAAAGAATATTCTATTAAAGCATGGATGAAATATAATAATTTAGAATTTATTAATTGTGCTTGTCCTTTAACAGAAAATTGTGTAATAGATTCAGATTTAGTAGATGATGATAGTGAAGTAGGAAGAAGACAAGCAATGAAAATATTAATTAGAAAATTAAGAAAAGAAGGTAAAAATATTGATAATAATATTTTTACTGCTTTAAATAATATTAATATGAATTGTATTTTAGGCTTTAAAAAAGATGGTAAATATACTTCATTTTTAGATGAATATGATGATAAAAGATAGTAAATTTTAAGAGAATACTTTGTAAATTTACTGTTTGAACGAATATAAATTAATGCTATTATAATTTGAATATTCAAAAAGGCTATTTTTTAAAATTATTCTTTTGAAGATAATTACTAACAATACTTACTTTATTTTTAGAGTCAAGTAAATACTATTCATTTTCTAAATCAATATGTAAATTTAATTCTTCTTCAGTTGGTAATTCTTTTAAAATTTCAGGCGGTAAATATTCTGATAATTCATATGAACTAACTCCAATAGGTTTATGTATATCTTTTAAAGCATATTCAACCGAAAA
>CANPZJ010000105.1 GCA_947588795.1 uncultured Bacilli bacterium | reverse complement strand
CATTCTTGGAACTTTATATTCAGTAGCTTGACGCCATACTGTTTCAGATTGTGGTTCAACACCAGCATTACCATCTAATAAACAGATAGATCCATCAAGTACTCTTAAACTTCTTTGAACTTCAACAGTAAAGTCTACGTGTCCTGGGGTATCTATTATATTTAAACGATATCCTTTCCAGTGAGCAGTAGTTGCGGCACTAGTAATTGTAATACCACGTTCCTTTTCTTGTTCCATCCAGTCCATTTGAGATTCACCATCATGTGTTTCTCCAATTTTATGAGTAATACCAGTATGGAATAAAACTCTTTCAGTAAAAGTAGTTTTACCGGCATCAATGTGAGCCATTATACCAATATTACGAATTTTATCAATAGTTACATCTCTTGCCATATCACATTACCATCTATAATGAGCAAATGCTTTATTAGCTTCAGCCATTTTATGAGTATCTTCACGCTTTTTAACTGCGCCACCAACACCATTACTAGCATCGATAATTTCATTTGCTAAATTTATAGCCATTCCCTTTCCATTTCTTAATTTTGCATAATTTACAAGCCAACGAAGTGCTAGAGTTTGTGCTCTTTCATCAGTTACTTCCATTGGAACTTGATAGTTTGAGCCACCAACACGACGAGATTTAACTTCTAGTGCAGGGCTGATATTTTTTAAAGCTTCAGTATAAACTTCCATTGCAGGTTTACCTGTTTGTTTTTCCACTATATCAAAAGCTTCATATAATATTTTTTGAGCAGTTCCTTTTTTACCATCTAACATAATTGCATTTACAAGTTTAGTTACAACTTTAGAATTATATATAGGATCTGGTAAAACATCTCTTTTTATTGCTCTTCTTTTACGCATATTTTATCCTCCTTCTATCTATTATTTTATTATTTTTCTTTCTTAGTACCGTATCTACTACGACCTTGTTTACGATTTTCAACACCATGAGTATCAAGTGTACCACGAACAATATGATAACGAACACCGATTAAATCTTTAACACGACCACCACGAACTAGTACAACGCTGTGTTCTTGTAAGTTATGTCCTTCACCAGGAATATAAGCATCGATTTCTTTACCATTTGAAAGTCTTACCCTAGCATATTTACGAAGTGCAGAGTTTGGTTTCTTTGGTGTTTTAGTACCAACACGAGTACAAACTCCTCTTTTTTGTGGGCTTTTAACATCAGTTTGCTTTCTTTCTAATGTGTTAAAACCAACATTTAATACTGGGCTTTTACTTTTTCTTGTTTTCTTGCCACGATTTTTCTTTACTAATTGATTTATTGTAGGCATATTTTCTCTCCTTCCCTATTAACACGAATCCAAGTGTGTCATAAATATTTTTTAAATTAAGTTCTACCCAGGTAGAACCTAACTAAAATGCATGAATAATATATCATTTTATTATATGTTTTGTCAACAATTTTTAACACTTTTTTAATAATTATTAGAGATATAATTTGGACAAGATATATATCCTTGATAATTATTTATATTATCTACTCTAGTAATTATAACATATCCAGTACAAGATTCATTATTTTGATCATATAAATTATCTATTTTATTATTTTCCTTTAATGTTTCATAGCTAACACGAAATTCACCATCTATTTGAATATCATTATCTCTAATATATTCTTTGGCAGCTGATTCTAATTTTGTTTCTAAATCAAAATAATTTTTACTACCAATAGTATTATTAAAAGAACCATATAATTTAGAAATGAAAAATATAGCTACTAAAAGAGCAATTAATAAACCACCAACTAATAGCATCATTTCCATAGTTCCCCAACCTTTATTATTTAATTTCATTTTATATCTCCTAACTATTTTCAGTAATACTATCTCTTACACTAATAAATATATGACCAAATTCTTTACCATAAAAACTAGTTCTATTATAAATTACTTCTTTATAACCTAGTCCATAGTATACATATACATGACCATCATCATAATTTAGAGTTTCTTCCTTTAATACTATTAACATTGGTTCATCGTGTAGATATCTTGTATATTCCGTTATAATTATAGCAATCCATATACCAACTAAAATTATAAACAAAACTTCAAAAAACATCCCCAATGCTTTTTTCATAGTATCACCAACAAATATTATAAATTAACCCATAAAAAAAAGCAATAATGCTTTTTCTTAAATTACTTATGCTAATTCTACTTCAGCACCAGCTTCAGTTAATTGATCAGCAATACCTTGAGCTTCATCAGCAGGAATATTTTCTTTAATATTTCCACCATTATCAGCTAAGCCTTTAGCTTCAACTAATCCTAAGCCTGTAACTTCTTTAATGATTTTAATAACAGCAATTTTGTTGCCACCAGCTGATTTTAATACAACTGTTTTTGTTGAAGAACCAGCATCTTCAGTAGCACCTTGAGCTGGAGCAGCAGCAACTGCAACAGCATATGGATTAATTCCTAATTCTTCTTGCATTGCATCAACTAATTCTTTTATTTCAAGAACAGTCATTTCTTTTAATGAACTTATAAATTCATCTCTTGTTAATTTTGCCATTTTAATTTTCCTTCCCTTCTAATTGTTCGGCATATAGTTTTAAACTTATTGCTAAATCTTTGACATATTGAATCATACCACCAGCAAGCATTGTAAGTAGTCCATCTCTTGATGGAATTGCTGC
>CANPZJ010000104.1 GCA_947588795.1 uncultured Bacilli bacterium | reverse complement strand
GAAAGATATATTAATTTACTTAATGAAAGAATAACTGCTAAATTAGAAACGATGGAAGGAATAAAAATAAATAAAACCAAATATTCTATTCCCCATATTTTAAGTATTAGTTTTGCTAACATAAACGCTGAATTATTAACAGGTAATTTATCTTTAAAAGAAGTATATGTTTCTTGTAATAAAACAAATGAACTATCTAGTAGTGTTATGGCTATTTATAATGATTTAAAAAGAAGTAAGTCTACTATCAGAATAAGTTTATCCCATCTAACTACTGTTTTAGAAATAAATAGATTTTTAGAAATATTTGAGTTAGAATATAATGGTCTTAATAATTTAATTGGCAGGTGATTTGATGGAAAAAATTATCTTTTTAAAGTATGGTGAATTATCTACAAAAAAAGATAATCGTAATTTTTTTATTAAAACTTTAAATGATACTATTAAAAAAAGATTAAATAATATCGAAATTACTTATGATTTTGGGAGAATGTTTATTAAACCAACTGATAATAATTATGATGCTGTAATAGATGAATTACAACATATTTTTGGTATTCATGAAATAGTTATTGCTTATAAATCTTGTGAAAAAGAAATAGATGATATTAATAATAATTTATTAGAATTACTCAAAGATAAAAAATTTAATACTTTTAAAGTAGAAGTAAAAAGAAGTGATAAAAAATATCCAGTAAATAGTATGGATTTAAGGAGAATATTTGGTTCGTTTATTTTAAAAAATATTTCTAATTTAAAAGTAGATGTTAATAATCCAGATGTAATTATTAATATTGAAATAAGAGCTAATGAAGTACTAATTTATTTTGATAGTATTAAAGGTTTAGGGGGCTATCCGGTATCATCTTTGGGTAAAGGTATTTTAATGTTAAGTGGCGGAATAGATTCACCAGTAGCAGGTTACCTTGCTATAAAACGTGGTGTTAAATTAGAAGCACTTTATTTTGAAAGCCCTCCTCATACTAGTGAAGCAGCTTTAGATAAAGTCAAAAAGTTAGCCCAAAAATTGGCTATCTATAATAATGATATTAAATTACATATAATTAATTTTACGGAAATACAAGAAGCCATTTATAAAAATATTCCGCATGAATATTTAATTACGATAATGCGAAGAATGATGTACCGGATAAGTGCCATTATTGCAAGTCGGATAAATGCTAAAGTAATTGTTAATGGTGAGTCCATTGGTCAAGTAGCAAGTCAAACTTTAACTAGTATGAGTGCAATAAATGAAGTAATAAAAATGCCAGTAATTCGTCCAGTTGCTTGTTTTGATAAATTAGAAATAATTGATATAGCAAAAAAAATAGATACTTATGATACATCTATTTT
This sequence comes from uncultured Bacilli bacterium, assembly GCA_947588795.1. Lineage (GTDB taxonomy): Bacteria > Bacillota_I > Bacilli_A > RF39 > UBA660 > SIG200. The sequence continues at coordinate 1,327 of CANPZJ010000104.1, read as the reverse complement.
ACCTTATGAAGATTGTTGTACTATTTTTGTACCAGATCATCCAATAATTAACCCAGATAGAAATAAGTGTGTTGAGTATGAAAAATTAATTAACTATGAAGATATGATATATAAGGCAATTAAAAATCATCAAGTAATTAATATTACTTCTAAAAAAGAAAATGATTTTCAAAATTATTTGTAAGCACATTTTGTGCTTTTTTTCTTGACGATCGGGGGGGTATACTATAATAATCTTATAATAGAGAAGGTTATTATAGATGAAGAGGATAATAAAAAATAATTATAAAATAATAATGGGAATTGTAATAGGAATATTATTATCTGTAACAAGTGTATATGCTGTTGATGCATATATAGAAAGTAATAAAGTAACATATGATAATAAATATACAAAAAAAGATAATGTTCAAGAGGCAATAGATGAATTATATGAGCGAAGTGGCATACATAAAGATAAGTGGGTAGATCCAATACTAAATGGAGCAGATCCAGTCTTAAAAGCTCCACTAATACCAGTTGAAATAAAACCAAATGGAGATGTATATTATGCCAATGAAAAAAGTGAATGGTATAACTATAGTGAAAAAAGATGGGCAAATGCCGTTATGGAGTAGGAAGTAAGATAGAAGAAGATGATATCGAAAGTTATTTTGTGTGGATACCAAGATATCAATATAGAATATGGGATATGGGTAAATATACTACTGTAAATAGTATAACGTCTCTTCAAAATAGTTTCGTTGATAATGAAACTTCATATCGTCGAATGTTTGGAAATACTAGAATTATAGATATCAAATTTGGCAGTGCAGATAAAATAGCTAGAATGAATGAAAGTGAAGCAACAATAGGAGAATATTATACACATCCAGCTTTTTCACTTGGAGATAAAAACTTAAATGGTTTTTGGATGGGAAAATTCGAAACAGGTTATAAAGGAGCAAAATCAAAAGAAGAAGCTTCAACAAATGTTGAAGATAAAGATAGTGTAATAATAAAACCAAATGTTTATTCATGGCGAGGCATAGTCGTAAAAAATATTTTTATGAATTCTTATAATTACGAAAGAGGATTAGATAGTCATATGTTAAAGAATACGGAATGGGGAGCCGTAGCATATTTATCTCATTCGCCATATGGTATAGGTACTGGTATAAGTGTTAATAACAATTCTGATTATTTAACTGGCTATTCTACCGAAATGAATATTATTCAAAATTCAATTACTGGAAACTATGGAGTAGCACCATCAAAGACTCAACCATATAATACTTTATCTGGTTATTTAGCAAGTACTACAGGAAATATAACTGGGGTATATGAT
>CANPZJ010000103.1 GCA_947588795.1 uncultured Bacilli bacterium | reverse complement strand
ATACCAATTTTTTATTGCTTTTACTTGTCCATTTTATTTACTTACTTTGCTAGTTGCTTTTACTTTTCCAATTCACCCAAAACAGTATATAACTCATCTAAAGCGCATTGAACATTAGTACAATCAGTATATGATACTTCTTTACATTGATCACCAGTACAATTTGGCGGAATTTTTATAACATTATTATAAATTAATAATTCTGCAGGTGGATAATCATAATATAAAGTACAATATACTTCTTTATTTGTTTTAATATTTACGCCAACTTTTCCTAATGATATAGCGTCTGCAACATTTTGTCCTTCTTTATCTATACAAAAACTTTTACCTACATTTAAGGCATATCCTTTAGGAAATTCGCTTTTTTCATATTTTTTATATTCGCCTTCTTTACTATCATCAGGAATCATAATAGCAACCATGCCTTTTCTTTGCATATTTCTAAGTCTTACTTGTGGTAAAGCTTCATTTACTTTTAATATTATTTTAGGAAGGGCGAATACTATGAACAAACTTACAACCATTATAGATATAGTTAATACTTTTTTCTTATCTAATTTTTTTAATTTGTCTAATATAATATTAACTTGCTTTTTCATTATATCCAAACCTTCTCTATTATTTTTATTATAACATTAATCAAATAAATTTTATACCTATTAAGGTAATCGCATAAAAATTTGACGTAAAGTAAAAATATTCCTAAAAATAGGGAATTTGAGCAAAATTTTCTTGTTTTTGAAACTAGAAATCATATTTCATTATATACTTAAAAAAATAATTACTAATTTGATTATTGCCATTATATATAGGTGATTATTTCATGTCAATATTTTTTCTTGAATTTTTTTTATGCGATTGCCATATATACCTATTTTTATAAAAAAAGAATAGTTAACGTAAACCTTAACTATTCTAAATCATAATTATATACACCATGAATCTTTAATAAATCATCTTCCGTAGGTTGTTCAACTACATATTTATCATCTTCTTTAGTTACGGTAAAAATAATTGTATATTCTACTCTTTCCGTTGTATCTTTCATTTTATCTAATTTAAAGTCCATATATTTTTCTGGATCATATTCTCCATTATCATTATTAAACTCTTCTCTATTATTTTCTAAATATATTGATGCATTATCTTGGGCTCTATATAAATCATATACCTCTATTTTAACTGTTACATAACTTACTTCATTATCATATTCTTCTTCTAATATTTCATATGATAAATCTTTATATTGTTTTTTTAAAATATCCCGATATTTTTCTTTTTGCTTTTCGGTCAAGTTTTCTTTCTCAACTTGATCTTCTAAATCTACTAAAACTTCACTATCTAAAGTTTTATATTGTTTTAAATAATTTTCCGTAGCCATTCTTGCATTACTTTCGCCACATGCAGTAATCATAAATATAAGTAATAATAAAGGTAGTATTTTTTTCAAACTAATCACATCCTAACTTTATTATTAACTAACTAAATATTTTTATACATTATTATAAGACATTTTAATTAAGTCATAGATATGATATTCTTTCTTTGTTAAATTACCATCTAACTTATGTATCATTTTATTTTTCATTTCTAATACATCATCATTAAGTTCATTAAACCATTCTAAATAAATATATTTAAGTTTACTATAATTTTTATTTTTATAAATACTTTCTATTTCCGTTTTAATTAATTTTTTAACTTTTGCCTCTTGTCTTGTATCTTTTAAAACTTTATCTTTTTTTATTATTTCATAATCTAGTTTAGTAACAGATATATTATACATAAATTCATTAATACTAATTTCATCATCTAAAAAGATACTACTCTTACTTGTTACTATTCCTTCATCATTAAATTCTAGTGCTATATTATTTTTGCCATCACTAAATATGCATGCATATTTTAAAGTATTATTTTGTTTTAATTTTGTTTTATCCAAAATAGTTTTTAAAAATTCCGGTGTTACTTTAACAATATCAAAAAGTAAATGTTGCATAGTTTTACCATCAACATGAATAATAGGAATTTTTTTAATATACTCTACGGCATCATTTTCATCCCATTCATAAAACATATAAAAACTATCTTGAAAATTTAATAAAATATCATAGTAATAATCCATTTTGTTTATTCCTTCCTAGAGATAAAATAATTAAAATTATACCAATAAAAAATAAATCGCAATAAATACTTCTAATAATAAAATAAACAAATTCGAAAAAACTATACCCTACAATTAACAAATTTAAGTAAAGAGTAATAAAAAATAAACCAATTGTAGCTAAAATGAAACCAATCATAAATAAACAAATATTAAACATACTATCTATAATATTCTATTTCTATTTTGCAAAAAATATTATATAATTAATTAAGGTGATGACAATGGAATATATAAAATATATTATTTTAGGCCTTATTCAAGGTATAACAGAACCACTACCAATATCTTCTAGTGGACATATCTTTTTATTTAAAAATTTATTTAACACAGATATCTTTCAAAATTCTTTTAGCTTTGAAATAATATCTAACTTTGGTTCATTTTTAGCTATTCTATTTATTTTTAGAAAAGAAATACTTGAACTTATTAAAAATTTCTTTGGCTATCTTTTTAGTAAAAAGAATAAGGAAGAAAATAAAGAAGGTTTCATTTATATAATGAAATTAGTAGTATCTACAATTCCCGTAGGTATTGCCGGATTTTTACTTAATGATTATTTAGAAAGCCATTTTAATTCTTTAAAAATTTTAGGTTTTACTTTCTTATTTACGGCTTTAATGTTATATATTGTTAGAAATATTAATGGTAAAAAAAC
>CANPZJ010000102.1 GCA_947588795.1 uncultured Bacilli bacterium | reverse complement strand
AAAATAGATTATGATGTTTGCAGAACTAAGTTGAACTTCTATATTTTTAGTGTTCCTTTTAATTTTTCAATTAACAATATTTTTACTTTACGTCTATTTTTTATGCGATTACCTTATATTCGTGTTATAATATTTGACGAAGAAAGAAGATAATAATTATGCGAAAAAAGTTAAAAAATATCTTAGGCTATAATATTAAAACATTACTAGGTTTTGAACTACTATATAAGTTAATATCAGTTTTAATATTTGTTCCTTTATTTTTAAGTATATTTCATTTTATAACTAGGATAAGTGGTTTTAGTTATTTAACATTTGAAAATTTCTTTATATTTTTAACTAAACCTTTATCTATTATATTTTTACTTTTATTAATTATTATCATAACTTACTATACTTTAATAGATATTAGTACTATTATCATTATATTAGATGCCTCTTATCAAAAACAAAAAATAACAATTAAAGAAACTTTTATTAAAGCTTTAGAAAAATCAAAAAAAGTATTTAAATTAAAAAATATTTTCTTACCATTTTTAATTATCTTTTTAATACCTTTCTTAAATATTGGTATATCTTCTAGTTTTATTTCGACTATTTCTATACCGGAATTTATTACTGATTTTATTATGCATAACACTTTTCTTACTATAGTATATTATTTTGCTATTTTAATTTTAGCAGTTATTTTATTTCGGTGGTTATTTGTCTTGCATTATTTTGTTTTAGAAGATTGTAATTTTAAAGAAGCAAGAAAGAGAAGTGTTAAATTAAGCAAAAAAAATAAATTAAAAGATTTTTTAAGAATTACTATTAGTCAAATAGTTCTTGGTTTAGTTTATGTTTTATTTATTATTTTAAGTATTTTTCTAATAATGGCTATCTATAAACTTGCTGGTAGTGTAAATATCTTAGGTAATTTATCTATTACGATAATTTGGTTAATCATTGCTATTTCTTTTATTATCATTATGCTTTTAGCAACACCTTTTAGTTATGCTTTAATAAGTATTTTATATTATCATCATAAAGATAAAATAAATGAAAAGGTTATTCATATTAAAACTAAACAAAAAGAAGAGTTAAAAATTAAGAAAAAATTTAATATCTTTAAATATGCTGTTATTATTTTAGTAATTTGTAGTGCTACTTTATTTACTTATTCCATTATCAATGGTAAATATGATTTAAATGTCGAATATATAAGAACAATGGAAGTAACTGCCCATCGTGGTGCATCAGTTGATAATCCGGAAAATACGATGAGTGCCTTTAGAGGTGCTAAGGAAAAAGGTGCTGATTGGATTGAACTTGATGTGCAACAAACTAAAGATGGTAAGATTATTGTTATGCATGATACTAATTTAAAAAGAACAACAGGAGTTAATAAAAATACTTGGACTGTTACTTATGATGAGATAAAAGATTTAGATGCTGGTAGTTTCTTTTCTAGTGATTTTAAAGATGAAAGAATTCCTTTATTTAGTGAAGTAGTCGAATTTGCGAAAAATAATAATATTAAATTAAATATTGAATTAAAACCAACTGGCCATGAAAAAGATTTTGAAAAAAATGTTATTGATATTGTAAATAATTATGATTATGCCAAAAATTGTGTTATTACATCACAAGTATATGAAGTATTAGAAAATGTTAAGAAATATAATCAAGATATTAAGACTGTCTATGTAATGAGTCTTGCTTATGGTGATATAACTGATTTAAAAGAGGCAGATAGTTTTAGTATTGAAGCATCTAGTATAACTAAAACTTTAGTGGGTAGAGTACATAATAGTGGTAAAGAAATATATGCTTGGACAGTTAATACGAAAGAAAGTATTAGTAAAATGGTGGAATTTAATGTTGATAATATTATTACTGATAATATTACTCTTGCTAAAGATACTATTTATGAAAGTAAAACCAGTAATTTAATAAGTATTTATATTAAATTTATCGAAAATTTATTAAATTAGAGTAAATGCAACCAAATTTCAACAAAAAACAACTTAAAAGTGATAGTTTGCAACTGGTAGAAATCATAAAATCATCTTGGAAAGGAGAAAAAGTATGAATAATAATTTTGCTGAAAATTTACGCAAGATTCGAAAAGAGAATAATTTAAGTCAAGAAGATTTAGCAGAAAAATTAGGAGTATCTCGTCAAGCCATATCTAAATGGGAATCTGCCAGTGCATATCCTGAAATGGATAAAATTATTGCTTTATGTGATTTATTTAATTTAAATATTGATGATTTATTACATAAAGATATTAAAGAAATAAAAGGAGAAGAGAATGCTAAAAAGAATTTAAATAAATATATTGATGATTTTTTAAAATTTATTACTGATACTGTTAATTTATTTAGTAATATGACATTTAAAAGTAAAATTAAATGTTTATTAGAAGAATTTATTATTGGCCTAGTTTTATGTTTTATTGTCTGTATTATTTATTGTTTTAGTAATTACATCTTTATTAGTTTATTTAATTTCTTACCATATCAAATATATACTTTTATTGTATCTTTACTTAATGCTTTAGTACTTATCTTTTTTATCGTTGTATCTATAATTATTTTTATTCATATATTTAAGACAAGATATTTGGATTATTATGATAGAGAAGTAGTAGAAAAAGAAGAAGCAATAATAAAAGAAGAACCAAGTAAGGAAACAGAAAATAAAAATGAAATTAAATATGAAGATAATCACAAAATAATTATTCGTGATCCAAAACATAGTGAATATAGATTTATTAATGGTTTATTTAAATGCATTATTTATTTTATTAAATTCTTTAGTATATGTATTGCTTTTGGTTTATGTCTTAC
>CANPZJ010000101.1 GCA_947588795.1 uncultured Bacilli bacterium | reverse complement strand
GTGATTATCAAATTAATTTAAGTGATTTAACCGAAGATGAATTATCAATCCTTAAAAATGAAATTTATAAAACTACTATTATTTTAAAAGAAAGAGCGGAATTATCGCACCAAGATAAATTAGAATTAAAAAAATCTTTAGAAGATATTTCCCATCAATTAAAAACGCCTTTAACATCAATGCTAATTATTTTAGATAATTTAATAGATGATACTAATATGGAAAAAAGTACTCAAGAAGAATTTATCCATGATTTAAAAAGAGAAGTTTTAAATATTAATTTTTTAGTGCAAAATTTACTTAAACTTACTAAATTTGATGTTAATACAGTTAAGTTTAATAGGCAAGTTGTATTAGTAAGTGATTTAATTAAAGATTGTGATAAATGTTAAAGGTAAGAAAAATATTAAATTAAATATTGATTATAATTGGCAAATTGAAGCCGTAACTAATATATTAAAAAATTGTTTAGAGCATTCTTATAATAATAGTGAAGTAGATATAGAGTATAGTGAAAATAAAGCATATACCAAAATAGATATTACTGATTATGGTGTAGGTATTACGAAAAAAGATCTACCCCATATTTTTGAGAGATTTTATCAAAGTGAAAATGCTTCCAATGAAAGTATGGGTATTGGTTTATCTTTAGCTAAAAGTATTATTGAAAAAGATAATGGTAAGGTTTTTGTGCAATCAAATAAAAATAAAACAACTTTTACTATTAAATATTTTAAAGTATAGAAGGTGTTTATATGATTTATTATAAAGAATATGCATCTCCCATAGGTAAGCTAACTTTAGTTAGTGATGGAACATATTTAATTGGACTTTATATAGATGGCCAAAAATATTTTTTAGGAAATATCAAAGAAGAAATGCAAAGAAATGATGATTTAATAATTTTTAAAAATACTGAAGAGTGGTTAGATAGATATTTTGAGGGGTTAAAACCAAATATTAAAGATTTAAATTTAAAACTACATGGTAGTGATTTTCGAGTTATGGTTTGGCATATTTTAGAAAGTATTCCTTATGGTAATGTAATAACTTATGGTGAGATAGCGAAAAGAGTAGCCAAAATAATGGGTAAAAATCAAATGTCTTCCCAAGCAATTGGTGGGGCAGTTAGTCATAATCCTTTCTCGATTATTATTCCGTGCCATCGCGTAGTAGGAGTAAATAATGCATTAGTTGGTTATGCTGGAGGCTTAGATTTTAAGAAAAAATTATTAGATTTTGAAAAAAACACTAAATAAATAGTACTTTTTTTGAAAAATGTTGTATAATTATGTTTGAAGGAGTAAAGAATATGAAGAAAAAAATATTATTGTTTGTAGCAATGTGTTTATTAGTGTTACCAATTACTACAAAAGCAATATCTTATGATAAATATAAAACACTTAATTTAAAAGAAGCTTTAAAGGAAGAAGAAATAGCCGAAGCTTTTAAAAATTATAAAGAAACAGATAAACAAGCAACAATTTATCTATTTAGAGGAAAGGGTTGTGGTTTTTGTCGTGCATTTTTAACTTTCTTAAATAGTATTACTGATGAATATGGAAAATATTTTAAAGTTGTTTCCTTTGAAGTATGGAATGATGCTGATAATAAACAATTGTTAAATGCAGTTGCAACTTTTTTAGGTGATGATCCATTTAGTGATAATTTTGGTGTGCCATATATCGTTATTGGTGATAAAAAATTTGATGGTTATTCTGAGGCTTATGATGAAGATATAAAAAGTGCAATTAAAGATTTATATGATAGTAAAGATAGATATGATGTCTTTAAAGAAATGAAAGAAGAAGATTTAAATGTAACTGCACCAACAACTGATGATGATACAACTGATAGTACAAGTGGCGAAACTAGTGCATATTCTAATACATCTAGTGGTAAAGATATTTCTAATAGTGAAGTATTAATTGTAACTTTCTTATTATTTATCGTAAATATTATTGCAACATTTGCTTATATAAATTATGAAAATAAAAAAGTAATGATTAAATTAGAAGAAAAATCAAAGAGGTAATTATGAAAAAAATATTATTATCATTATTAATTGTTCTATCGGTTTTTACTTTAACTAGTTGTGGTGATAAAGAAGTAAAGAATCCTGATGCTATTAAATTTAAAGAAGAATATGAAAAATTAAATGGTGAAAAAAATAAAAATGGTGTAACTTATAGAGAAGTAAAAATAGATGAAGAAAATCCATTTGTATTTGCTACAGCGGAAGAAATTCAAGAAAAAATAGATAATAAAGAAACTTTTGCCGTGTACTTTGGTTTTAATAGTTGTCCTTGGTGTAGAAGTGTTATTACTACATTAATTGAAGTAGCAAAAGATTTAAAAATTGATAAAATATATTATGTTGATGTTTTAGATATTAGAGATACTTATGAATTAAATAGTAAGAATAAACCAGAAAAAACTAAAGATGGTAGTGAAGGTTATAATGAACTTATTAAAAGTTTAGCAAGTGTTCTAAGTGATTATACACTAACAACAGAAAAAGGTAAAACCGTTCAAGTTGGTGAAAAAAGAATTTATGCTCCTAATTTAGTTAGTATTGTTAATGGTGAAGCACAAAAATTAAATACAGGTATAAGCGAAATGCAAACAGATAGTATGATGGAACTAACTCGCGAAATGAAGAAAGACACTTATGATCAATTTAAATGTGTTCTAGATTGCTTAAAAGAAGACGTTCAAGTTTGTAAGCAAGGTTGCTAATTAATAAAAAAGTAATAGATTAATTGAACTGTACCCCAAAATTTAGACAAAAATAAAAAAAGAGGGTATGTAAGAAGTATAACTATTAAAGGTTATGCTTT
>CANPZJ010000100.1 GCA_947588795.1 uncultured Bacilli bacterium | reverse complement strand
TAAAATAAAAGATAAATTAGAAGTTAAGAGAGGTATGAAGTATGGAAATAATAACTAAAGAAGGAAAAGAATTAGAAAGTATCTTAGAAAGTATTTGTGAAGAATACAATTTAACAAAATCAGATTTTTATTATCAATATAAAGAAAAGAAGAGTGGTTTGTTTAATAAAAATAGTAATATTGAACTTATAGCCATTACTAAAAAAGATTTATTAGAATATGTTAAAGAATATTTAGAAGAATTACTTACTAATATGGGATTAGAGGCAAATTTTGAAACTAAACTTCGTGAAGATACTATGTATGTTAAAATTTATTCTAATCATAATCCAATCTTAATTGGTAAAGGTGGTAATACTTTAAAAGCATTAGAAACATTAGTTAAACAAAAAATTAATACTGAATTTGGTATTAGAGCCTATATCAATTTAGATGTTGAAAATTATCGAGAAAAGAATCAAAGAAGATTAGAAAGGCTTGCTAAAAATGTAGCAAGAGATGTTGTTAAAACTAAAACAGAAGCCCATTTAGAAAATATGAATGCTTATGATAGAAGAATAGTTCATAACATTTTAACTGACTTTAAAGGTGTAACAACTGAAAGTACTGGCGAAGAACCAAATAGACATGTTGTTATTAAACCAGAATAAATAAAAAAAGATTAATATTAAAATCGTTAACTTAATGTTAACCTTTTTTTATTTTTAATTGAAATAATGTTTAGTAAATGTTTTAATAAAAATAGGAGTGTAAGTTTTATGAATAATGAAAATAATAATATGAATATTTTATGTCCAAATTGTAAAAATAGTATTCCAAATAATAGTACTGTTTGTCCATATTGTGGATATAATTTTACTCAAAATAATCAAATGATGCAAAATCAAAATGTTAATTCACAGCTAAATCAATCACCTCAAATGAATATTCAGCAACCAATGCCACAAGATAATCAACAACAATTAAAAAGTCAGAATTTAAATAATAATATGATGATGAATAATCAAGAAAATAATAATCAACAAAATAAAAAATTAATTTATATTATAATTGGTGGAGTTTTAATTTTAATAGTTATAGTTATTATAGTAATATTTTTTATTAGTGGTAATAAAAATAATCAATTAAATGATTATTATTTTGATAATTATAATGAAGAAAAATTAGAGAAAGAAGAAGAACAAGAAAATGCTAAATTAAGTGAAAATATATCATATAAAGAGGAAAAGACATCTAAAAATAAGATAGTATTATTTTTAAAAAATAATAATTCCGTAGTTACTGATACAGATATTGAAATTGAATTTTACGATTCAAATGGAAATCTGTTAAAAAGTGAAGAAGAAAGAGTTAATGGTTTTACTACAAGTGGTGAAGTTGTTGTAGAATTTTATGATACTCCTGAAAGTTATAGTAGTCATAAAATATTTATTGATGCAAAAAAAACTAATTATAAAATTTATAATGATAAATTATCTGTAAATGATAATGAAATGGAAAAGAGTATTGTAGTTCAAGTAAAAAATAATTCTGAAGAAACTATTGAAGATATTGACATTTCTATAGTCTTTTATAAAAATAATAAAATTTTAGATGTTGATTCAGCTTTTGATATGGACATAAAAAGTGGTCGATCTGCTAATTTTGAAATTTCCAAACCTTATATATCGTTATATGATTTAGCAGATTATGATAATTATGAAATTTATGTAAATAGAGCTACTTCTTTTAATTAAATTAATAACTAATTAAGATTGCTAATTTTTTAGTAATCTTTTTTAATGCAAAAATAGTATATTTGTGCTAATATAAGTGTGCGAAAGGAGTAAGTATATGGAAGATACTATATGTGCTATTGCTACAGCATCTGGAACTGGAGCAATTTCTATTATAAGAGTTAGTGGTAAAGAAACATTAGATATTGTTTCGAAGATTTTTCGTGGCGTAGATTTAAAAAAAGTTAATAGTCATACCATTCATTATGGTTTTATTTATGATAATGAAGAAAAAATAGACGAAGTTTTAGTTACGGTTATGCTTGCTCCAAAAACTTATACCAAAGAAGATACCATTGAAATAAATAGTCATGGGGGCTTAAATACCACAAATAGAATACTTGAATTATTACTAGAAAAAGGATGTCGTTTAGCTGAACCTGGTGAATTTACTAAAAGAGCATTCTTAAATGGACGAATTGATCTAACCCAAGCTGAATCAGTAAATGATTTAATAAATGCTAAAACTGATAACGCTAGAGTAATTGCTTTAAATAATTTAGGTGGTAGTCTTTTAAAAAAAATCAAAGATATGCGTAAAAATATTGTTGATGTTATGGCGAGTATTGAAGTAAATATCGATTATCCGGAATATGAAGATATTGAAGTAGTTACCAAAGACACTTTAATGCCTAAACTTTTAAGTGTAAAAGAAGAATTATCCGAAATGTTAAAAGATTCTAAAAATGGTAAATTAATTAAAGAAGGTATTAATATTGCTATAGTAGGTAAACCGAATGTGGGTAAGAGTAGTATTTTAAATAGTCTACTTGAAGAAGAAAAAGCAATTGTTACCAATATTGCTGGTACTACAAGAGATATAGTTGAAGGTAGTAAGACTTTGAATGGTTTTTTAATTAATTTTATTGATACTGCAGGTATTAGAGAAACTAATGATGTAGTGGAAAAAATTGGGGTAGAAAAGAGTAAGAATGCTATTAATAAGGCTGATGTCGTAATAATAGTATTAAATAATAATGAAAAATTATCAAATTATGAACAAGATTTAATTAAAAATGTTCCTAAAGAAAAAAGAATTATTTTTGTTAATAAGTCTGATTTAAATAACAAACTTACTATAGAAAAAGATTATGTCGTAGGTAATACTAAAGATATAAA
>CANPZJ010000099.1 GCA_947588795.1 uncultured Bacilli bacterium | reverse complement strand
TCACTCTCAAAATAATCTATGCCCATATTAGCTTTTACTTTTTTAAGTGTTTCGTTTGCCTTTACATTTGCTTTTTCGGTACCTTTTTTAACTATATCATAAACATAATCTAAATTATTCATAAGTTCTAATTTTCTCTCACGAATTGGTCTTATGACATCACATAAAATACTTGCTAAAAATTTCTTTATTTTAACATCACCTAAACCACCTTTTTGATAGTGTGCTTTAAGCTCATCTAAATTTTTATATTCTGGTAAATACTTTTTAAAATCTTCATCATGACAAAATACATCTAAATAAGTAAATACGACATTATCTTCTACTTTTCCTGGATCTTCTACTCTTATATGATTTGGATCAGTATACATTTGCATTACTTTTTTATTTATTTCTTCATCACTATCATCTAGATAAATACAATTACCTAAAGATTTACTCATTTTATTATTGCCATCAATACCTGGAAGTCTTCTCGAAAGTTTTCCTTCAGGAAGTAATTCATTTGGTTCAACTAAAGTATCACCATATATACGATTAAATGAATGAACTATTTCCCTTGTTTGCTCAATCATTGGTAGTTGATCTTCTCCAACTGGCACAGTAGTAGCCCCAAAAGCTGTAATATCAGCAGCTTGACTAACTGGATAATTTAAAAAGCCTGATGGAATACTTTCTTCAAAACCACGTAACTTAATCTCTGTTTTAACCGTCGGATTACGAAGAAGTCTAGCAACAGTTACTAAATTCATGTAATAAAATGTTAGTTCAGTTAAAGCACGTACTTCTGATTGAATTAAAATGGTTGTTTTTTCTGGATCAATACCACATGCCAAATAAAATAAAGCACATTCCATCACATTATCTCTAACTTTTTTCGGATTAGCAAAATTATCAGTTAGAGCTTGAGCATCAGCAATCATTAAATATATTTCATCATACTCGCCACTATTTTGTAAATTAACTCTATTTTTTAAAGATCCAACATAATGACCTAAATGAAGTCTTCCGGTTGGTCTATCGCCAGTTAATATAATTTTGCTCATACAAATCACCTTTAAATCATTATAACATAGATTTTATTTCTATTCTATTTAAAATATATGATATACTTAAATTGAAATTTTAATTATTTAATATAATTATTTTAGGAAGTGATTAATGTGTTAAAATATGAAACAAATTCCAAATTAGTTCAAAAAGGACAAATTTTTGTAGCTATTAAAGGTCATACTGTTGATGGTCATGATTATATTGAAGATGCTATCAAAAATGGTGCTAGTAAAGTGGTTGGGGAAAAAGATTTGCAATTAAATGTACCATACGAAAAAGTAGATAGTAGCGAAGAATATTTAAAAAATCACCTAGTAGATGAATACAGTAATGAAGTAAATAAACTAAAAATAATTGGCATAACTGGTACTAATGGTAAAACTACTAGTTGTTATCTTATTTATCAAATGCTAAATAAGTTAGGTAAAAATGCAGCTTACTTAGGTACAATTGGTTATTATCATCAAGATGAATTTATTCCTGTAAATAATACTACTCCAGATATTTTAAATTTATATAAATTACTACTAGATGCTGTACACAAAAATGTTGAATATTTAGTAATGGAAGTATCAAGCCATGCTCTATCTTTTGAGAGAATTGCGGGTCTTAAATTTATAGCTGGAGCTTTTACTAATCTTACGGAAGATCATTTAGATTATCATAAAACAATGGAAAATTATTTAAACGAAAAATTAAAGATATTAAATTATCTACAAGATGATGCGACAATGCTTTTAAATAGCGATGATGCAGCATCAGAAAAATTTAAAACTTGTAAAAATTATCAAACTTATGGTTTAAAAGGCGACTATAAAATAGAAAATTATACTATTCTACCTGATCATACTGATTTAGATTTTTCTTACAAAGATCAAAAATATCAAGTTACTACGAATTTAACCAGTATTTTTAATATTTATAATTATTTAACTTGTCTATCTATTCTAAATAGCATTGGTTTTAAAATAGAAGATATTATAAATAATACAAAAGATATCTATCCTCCGAAAGGAAGATGTGAAACATATAAAGTTAAAAATGGTTATGCAGTAGTTGATTATGCTCATACCCCAGATGCTGTTGAAAAAGTTATTAAAGCTTATAATGATTTAAAGAAAAATAGAATTATTACGATTATTGGTTGTGGTGGTGATCGTGATCCAATAAAAAGGCCAATAATGGGTAATATTGCTACTACTCTATCTGACTTTGTTATATTTACAAATGATAATCCAAGAACAGAAGATCCAGTTAAAATTATGAATGATATTGTTAAAGATAATCATAGTACTAATTATGAAATCATATATGATAGAAAAGATGCTATTACTAAAGGAATAAATATGTTAGATAAAGAAGATATTTTACTTATATTAGGTAAAGGTCATGAAGATTATCAAATAATTGGCCATATTAAACATCATTTTGATGATGCGGAGATTGTTAAAAGTTTTATGTAAAATTGTTGGTGTTATAAATGAATAAACTAAGAGAATTAAAATATAAATATTTAAATTATAAAGTAAATAGAAAATATCACAAATTAGATGAATGTAATTTACCATTTAGATTTTATAATAAAAAAAGTGAACAATGTGAATGGGTAAATTATAAGAATTTTATTGATAATACAAGCAGATATGATAGTAATATATTTTTACTAGATGCTTTAAGTGATATATGTAAGATTGGTTTAACTTATCACTATAATATTGACAATAATAAGAAAGATAAAGATTATCCAAATCATTCTCACGATTTTGATAGCGTATTAAAAGATTTATCTCTTATGAACAATTTTACTGATGGAACTTGTTTATATTTTAAATAGATGATAAACTTATTGATGTCAGAT
>CANPZJ010000098.1 GCA_947588795.1 uncultured Bacilli bacterium | reverse complement strand
TTTGACAAATATTTACATTAGTTTAGTAACAAAGTTATTGTGGTTTCTACACTTTGGAAAGTATTAGCAGATGGTGACATATAAGCAACCTTACTACCATTACCAGTATATTTTACTTTAAATTCTTTTAAGGCTTTAGTAGCTTCTTCTTTACTCATTCCAACAACATCTGGTACTTGTAAATATTTAACATCTAAATAACTATATTCTTTTAACATGCCGCCTTCTTTTTCTTTAATGCCTAAAGTTTCAATCGCCGAAAGCATTATATTTCGGGCTATTGGTGCGGAAACTGTGCCGCCGTATTGCGTCACTCCCTTAGGGTTATTCACCGCTACATAGACAATAACCTCCGGATCATCGGCTGGTAAAAAGCCAATAAAAGATAGAATATAATTACCTACCATATATTTACCATCGGAAACTTTTTGGGCTGTTCCTGTTTTACCACCAACACGATAATTTTCAATATAAGCATTTTTACCTGTACCATTGGCCACAACACTTTCTAAGACAAATCTAACAGTTGCGGATGTTTCTTTACTTATTACTCTTCTTTTCGTTTTTGGTTTATTTTCATAAATAATTGATTTACTACTATCATCTATTATTGATGATACCACATAAGGAGTATTTAAATTACCACCATTAATCGCAGCTGATACCGCCGTTATTTGTTGAATTGGTGTCACACTTATACCTTGACCAAAGGCAGTTGTGGCTAGTTCAACTGGTCCCATATTTTCATTTTTAAATAATATACCATTACCTTCCCCATTTAAATCTATTCCTGTTTTAGTACCAAATCCAAAACCTCTAATATACCCCATTAATTTTTCTACTCCTAATTTATTTCCTAAAGAAACAAACCCTGGGTTACAAGAATTTTCTACAACTTCCAAGTATGTTTGCGTACCATGACCTCCATGTTTCCAACAATGAAGAGTTGAGCCATCAATTGTTATTGCACCTGTATCCGTAAATGTATCTTTAAATAAATCAACCGTTCCTTCTTCAATAGTACTAGCAAGTGTAATTATTTTAAAAGTTGACCCTGGTTCATAAGTCATCCATATAGGTAGATTACGATTAATAACTTCTTCACTATATTTTTGATAGTTATCTGGATCAAATGATGGTTTACTACCTATCGCTAGAATTTCTCCTGTTTTAGGACGCATCGCAATGGCTAAGGCTGATTCAGAATCATATTTATCCATTGCATTATTAATTTCATTGTCAACGGCTTTAATAAGTTCTAAATCTAAAGTTAGTTTTAAAGTCATGCCCTTAGTCGGTGCCACATAACTATCTGGTATTTCTAATTTATTACCTTTACCATCACTATAATATTTAAGTTCCCCATTAGTACCAGTTAAATATTTATCATAAGTAAGCTCTAATCCTGATAGTCCTTGATTATCACTACCAACAAAGCCAATAATATGAGCTAAAGTTTCTCCATAAGGATAATATCTTTTGGAATCTACTACCAAATATACTCCATCATAACCAAGTTTATCTATTTTATCTGCTGTTTCACTATCTAAATCCATTCCTTTTCTAATGATTTCCATACTACTATGTTTAGATACATATTTATAAACATCATCATAATCGCAATTTAAAATCTCGGCAATATCTTTAGATACTTTTTCTTTATCTTTAATTTGATTAGGTACTACATATATCGTTGTCGTAACTAAACTAGTTGCTAATATATTACCATTCCTGTCTACTATATCTCCCCTTGGGGCATTAATAGTCATC
The DNA here is from genome assembly GCA_947588795.1 of uncultured Bacilli bacterium. Classification (GTDB taxonomy): domain Bacteria; phylum Bacillota_I; class Bacilli_A; order RF39; family UBA660; genus SIG200. Next base: position 1,187 of record CANPZJ010000098.1, on the reverse strand, counting down.
TTTCTGCTCCATAAATCTTCGGTAATTTTAGAAAGCTTATTATAAGATATAACTTGAATATAAAATACTTTACCTATTACTAATAATAAAATTATAATTACTACTAAAAACGTAAAACGAATTCTTGTATGAATATCATTAAAAAACATATTATTCACCACTTAATAATATGTTTTTTAATTAACTTATATTATTTTTATATCTTAATTATTTGTTTTTTATTTTCTAATAGATAAGTAGTAATATATAAATTATTATTTGAAATATATTTAGTAACTAATTTATTCTTTTCTCTAACTACTAATATTCCTTCTGTTTTATTGTGTTAATTTTCTTTAATATTTTTATCGACATAATCCATATATGACTCTATTTGTCCTCTATCTTTCGGATTATATTCTTTTATCTTTACTTCTACTACAACAAAGGCATTTATTTTATAATTAAAGAATAATAAATCTATTTTATATGTTTTATTATCTATTTTACATTTATATTCATGACCTATTAAAGCAAAACCTACTCCTAATTCCATATAATGATTTTCAACCAACTCAATTAATATTTCGTGCAACTTTTGTTCAGTTAAATTAGTAATATCTTTATCAGTTTTAATAATTATTGGATCTTTTATCATATCACTTAATGTTATTGAATTATCATTATCTGTTATTAACTTAATGTTATTTTTATCTGCATAAGATAATCTTTCAAATGCCTTACTTTTTATTTCTTGAATTAATTCCGCAATTTCATTATAATATTTTTCTCCCTTCATATATATTATTCGTCACTTCATAGATCAATTTCATTTTTATTTTGAAAATTTTCACAAAATTTTAACATAAATCAATATAATATACATCATTTATTTAAAAGGCAAATAAAAAAGCATACACATTTTTTGTGTACACTTTTATCTTTAAATTTAAATAATCAAAATTTATTAATTAATTTAACTAGTTTGATTTTTTTAGTTTTTTAACACTTAATGTAGCAACTGCAACACTTGCTAGTCCTAAACCTAGATACATTAAAATGTTATCACCAGTTTTAGGGTTTTCTTCAACTATTGCAGCAACTCTTTTAAATATTGCTTTAACAACTACGTCTTTCTCAGGCATTTTAAATGTTAATTCAGTTTGTTCTTTACCATCAACATATAATTTATCTAATTCATAACCTTC
>CANPZJ010000097.1 GCA_947588795.1 uncultured Bacilli bacterium | reverse complement strand
TAATGGAATTAAATCAGTTATTAAATGACCATTTAATTTACCATAAGCAATTATATAACCATAGATTGTAACAATTATTGGAATTAAAGAACCAAGTAGACCAATCACAAAGCCTTCGATTACAAATGGTAGCTTAATTGCTGCATTACTACCTCCAACTAAACGCATAATTTCAATTTCACTTCTTCTTGAATAAATTGTAAGTTTAATTGTGTTAGTAATTAAGAATGCTGTTACAAAAATTAAAGCAATAACAACTATAACTGTAACATTTTCAACTACATCAAATACTGATAATATTGTAGATACAGCATCTTCACCATAATTAGCACTCTCAACTTTATCCATATTCCTAATTTTTTCGGCAATGTTATTTAAACTATTTGCATCTTTAACCGTTACAGTAAACGAATCAAGTAAAGGGTTATTTTCATATTTTTCAAAAATAGTACCAAATGATTCATTATATTGACTCATTTCTTGTTTCCATTCATCTTTACTTTTATATTCTACTTTTTCAACATTATTTAATTTTTTAATTGTAGATTGTAAGAAATTAACATCACTTTCATTAGCATCTTGTTCAAGATATACTACAATACTAAGTTCACTTTCTAAACTTTTCGTAGCATCCTTTACATTAGCAGCGATTAAAAACGAAACTGATACAACCATTAAAGTAATTGTAGCACATAATATAGATGCTATACTTAAACTAAAATTACGAAAGACACTTTTAAAAGCGTCTCTAAAACTTCTACCTATAATTCTAAACGCTTTCATGAGATTTATATCTTCCTTTCATATAGTCACCAGTAAGAATACCATGTTCAATTAGTAATACTCTTTTTTTCATTCTATTAACTATTTCTTTATCATGGGTTGCCATAATAACGGTTGTCTTTAAATCTTTATTAATATTTTCTATAACACTCATAATTTCTTTACTAGTTTCAGGATCTAAGTTACCGGTTGGTTCATCGCATATCAAAAGTTTAGGTTCATTAACGATTGCCCTTGCAATACACACTCTTTGTTGTTCACCACCAGATAATTGATGTGGAAAACTTCTCACCTTTTCTTTTAAACCAACTATTTCAATGGCTTTTAATACTTTGGGTCTAATTTCTGATGCTTTAAGTCCTAAGCATTCTAAAGCAAAGGCTACGTTTTCATAGACAGTTAATTTTGGAAGCAATTTAAAGTCTTGGAAAACTACCCCAATCTTTCTTCTAAGCTTATATATTTTACCATTTCTTAGTTTAGCAACATTAACACCACCAACGATAACACTACCTTTAGTAGGCTTTTCTTCTCTATATAGCATTTTAATAAATGTTGATTTCCCAGAGGCAGTATGACCAATGACAAAGACAAACTCACCTTTCTCTATTTCCACTGATAAATCAGCAAGAGCAGTTACTCCTGTTGAATAAGTTTTATTAACATTTTTTAATTCTATAAACTTCATAATACTCTACTCCAATATAATTATAGCAAAAAAATACCATTATATAAATGGTAAATTTGACCTTTTGACACCACCTTGCACCTCATAACAATCACTTATTACAAAAAAGGCATGAGGATCAATCTCTAAAATCCGTTCTTTAAACAAATGAGTATCTCTATTTCTAATAACGCACATAAGCATAGCACCTTTTAAATGGGAATAACCACCAACCGTTGGGAATATGGTAAAACCAGTCTTAAATTCTTCTTCAATTAGTATTTTAATTTTTCTTGATTCCCTTGTATATATCATAAATTTTTTACTATTTGATATACCAATTGTTATTTTATCAACTAAGCTTGAAGCAATAACGATAATTATAACGGCATAAACAGCTTTTTCAACTCCAAAAACAAAGCCCCCAAGTAAAACAATGAATGAATCAAATAATAATACACTAGTGCCTTCACTCATATGCAAATACTTAGATAATAATCTTATTATTACATCGCCACCACCAGTTGAATAACCATATTTATAAATTAAACCATTACTAAAACCATATAATAAACTGGCTAAAGCAACTGTTACAATCATTTCATGAAAAGTAAAATAGGGCAAAATTAGATTAGCAATAGGTGTTGTAAAAGTAATAAATAATGGATATAAAAATGTACCAATAATAACTCTTTTTGTTTCTTCTTTACCTAAAAATAAGTAACTAACAATTAATAACAAAGTTGAAGATACATAAATAAAAACTTGGGAATTAAAACCAGTTAAATGATTTACCACAATAGCAATACCGGACATTCCACCAACTACTATATCATTAGGATTAAAAAACAAGTTATAACACAACGCTAAACAAAATGTTCCGAAAACAAATGAAACACCAGTTAATATTGTTTCTTTAGTATCTTTACTAATTTTTATTTCCTCTTTCATATTCTTCTACCTTTATTAATTATATCTAATAAAAATAAGACTTGCAAGATGCTTAAGTTCTAATATCTTAAATAATTAATATAATTTAGCGAGGTGAATTTATAATGAATGGTAATTTTTATCAAAATCCAACATTTCCCACTAATCAACCATATCAAACGCCAAGCCCTACTTTAACAAGTCCACCAGGTAATATCTCTTCTACTTCTCTTTTACCATTTGAACAAAGTTATATTGAAAATATTTTAAGGCTAAACAAAGGTAAAAGAGTAAATGTTTATTATACTTATCCGGATAGTAATGAATGGCGCGATAAAGTATATCAAGGTATAATTGAAGAAGCCGGAAGAGATCATTTAGTTTTAAGTGATCCAAATACAGGAAATTGGTATCTACTTCGAATGATTTATTTAGATTATGTAGAATTTATGGAAAAAATAAATTATTCTCATGATTATTCCGAAAAAAATTTCTAATATAAAAGATTTAGATGAAAGTGTCTAAATCTTTTTTAAATAAAGTCTAAAATATACTTTTTCATCACCTAATATTGTACTAGGACCATGACCTGGATATACTTTGATATTATCAGGATATTT
>CANPZJ010000096.1 GCA_947588795.1 uncultured Bacilli bacterium | reverse complement strand
GCTAATGATAGTATGGAAATAGTACCAGTATATGGGGAACCATTATTCTTAAGTGAAACAATCGGAGCTTTAAGTGCAAATAGTTTAAGTTGGGATGTTAATAATATATCTTATTATCTTGCAAGTACTGAACTAACTGTAGCCGAAATGCAATTAATAGCAAACTCACTTGGTAATGAAACATTAGTAGCAAATACTAAATAGTTAAAGGTCTATAGTTTAAATACTATAGATTTTTTTAGATATTTAATTGCTTTTACCCAAATATTTAGTTATAATTATAAGTGATAGGAGGGTTTATAATGAGCAAAAAAATGAAAGAAAATCCAATGTTTAAAAATAGTAATAAAAAGGTTCGTGGTATAGGTGGCGGTGCTACGGAAGAAGAAAACGAAGTAAAAAGATTTATTATAATAGTTATAGTAATAGGTTTATTTGTGGGAGCTATTTATGGCTTAACAGAAATATTTAAGAAAGATGAAGAACAGGCTGAAGAAGAAAAGACAGCCCCAACTATTAGTTATGATAAATTAACTGTTGGAACTCTTTTAAATAGACCATATGATGAATATTATGTTTTAGCATATGATGGTGATGCCAATAAAGCAGTAGAATATTCTGCTATATTATCTCGATATAAAAGTAAATCTAGTGAAAAAGATTATATTAAAATATACTTCTTAGATTTAAGTAATGGTTTAAATAAAAAATATTATAATGTTAATGAAGATAATAAAAGTAATCCTAATGCTAAAAAAATAGAAGATTTAGATTTTGGCGATTTAACATTATTATATATTAAGGATGGCAAGATTAAAGAATATCTAGAAGATTACACAACTATACAAAAAAAATTAAGTTAGAAAGCAATTTGCTTTCTTTTTTTTATGCTCCATGTTAAAATTAAAATGTGGGAAGTGGTCTCAAAATGCAAAAAGTTAAAGGATTTAATTTATTAGAAATTATTTTAATAATGATAATAACTGCTATTGTAGCTAGTGTAACAACAGGTGTTATTATGTTAAATAATTCTTCAGATAATATAGGTGATATAGTTAAGGATAAAGAATTACAAGAATTTATTGATGTTTATAATACTCTTTTATCTAAATATTATGATGATATTGATAAAGAAGGTATGCTTAATGCAGCAGAAGAAGCAATGGTCAATTTTTTAGGGGATAAATATACTACCTATTTAGAAGATGATGAATATAGTGAAATTATTGATGATCTAGCTGCTACTTATGATGGTATAGGTATTTCTATAACAAATAATCAAATTGTTGATATTTTTGCCAATTCTCCTGCCGAAAAAGCTGGTTTAAAAGCCGGAGATGTAATTATCAAATTAAATGGTACTAATGTAGAAAAAATGAGTAGTGATGAAATAAAAAATATAATAAAGGATAGTAAAGTTAAAACAGCTGAATTAGAAATAAATAGAAATGGTGAAATATTAAAGTTTAGTGTAGCTAAAGAAGCTTTAGAGAATACAACAATTAGTTATCAAATGATAGAAAATACCACTATTGGTTATTTAGATATAACTAAATTTTCTGAAAATTTAGATGTTCAAGTAAAAAGAGCATTAAGTGAACTTGAAGGAAAAGGTATGACTGCTCTTATTATTGATGTAAGAGATAATGTTGGTGGTTACTTATCTGCTGCGGAAGATGTAGCATCACTTTTCTTAGAAGAAGGAAAAGTAATATATTCTCTTCAAACAAGTAATAATACTTTTGCTTATAAAGATGAAACCAAAGAAAAGAAAACATATCCAGTTGTAGTTTTGACAAATCATACTTCTGCATCAGCTTCTGAAATATTAGCAGCAGCCCTAAAAGAAAGTTATAATGCTACGCTTGTTGGAACTACTACTTATGGGAAAGGAAAAGTACAACAAGTAGCAGAACTCGGAAATGGTGATTCAGTTAAATATACATCAGCTAAATGGTTGACACCAACTGGCAAATGTATTGATGGTATAGGTCTTGCCCCTGATTATAATGTAACTAACGATGAAAATAATGATTATCAATTACAAAAAGCTATTGAATTATTGCAATAATATGTCTAGTAATGGCATATTTTTTATTGTTACAAAAAATAATATATAGTATAATTTAGATAAAGAGATGGTTTAAATGTTACATAAGATGGGTGATAACTTTAAACTCCATTGTTATAAACATAATGGGCATATTAATAGTATTTGTGAAGAATCAACAGTCATTGAAGAAACAGAAGATTACTTAGTATGTGGTAATTATAAAACATTGTTAATTGAAGAAGATGGTAGAGGGCACAGGACAAAAGAACCAGCTATCATTATATATTATAAGCATCATTGGTTTAATATAATGGCACAGTTTAAAGAATTTGGTTTATTTTATTATTGCAATATTGCATCCCCTTACCTTTGGGATGATGGAGTACTTAAATATATTGATTATGATCTAGATTTAAGAGTATTCCCTGATGGGGGATATCGTATTCTAGATAAAAATGAATATAAATATCATAAAAAGATTATGCATTATTCCAAAGACTTAGAATTTGTTATTAATAAGGAGCTCGAAAAATTAATTCAAATGAAACAAGAAAATGTGGGACCTTTTAATAGAGAAATTTTAAACGAATATTTAGAAAAGTATAAAAAAATATTAAATAGTAGATAAATTTGACATTTATTTGCTATTTTTTTCATATAAATATATAGGTAATATTCAAAGAAAAATGCCGTATTTTATGCCTAAAAAGTGTAAAAAAGCAAAAAATGTAAAAAAAAGTAATTTTTTTGTTGACATTTTATTTTCAATTTGGTATATTACTAGTGCACATCGGAAAAGAAGTGCAAAAATGATCTTTGAAAACTAAGTAAAAAGTCAATTTGAGTAGCTTAGGAAAAAACTTAAATATAAGATTTAAATTATAAAATCTTTTTTATTGAGAGTTTGATCCTGGCTCAGGATGAACGCTGGCGGCATGCCTAAGACATGCAAGTCGAACGA
>CANPZJ010000095.1 GCA_947588795.1 uncultured Bacilli bacterium | reverse complement strand
AATATCAGTTTATATTGTTTCTATTGAAGTTACCATTCCCTTTTTTTTCTTTGTCTACTTTATGGGGTACACTTCACAAAATTAGTCATTTTTTTATCTACTTAAACTAATAGTTTCTTGATAATCAAAAGTATTTGTTTCATAGTTATAATTAGCATATTCAGTTATTTCATAGCCATCATTATTTTTTTGATATGATACTTTTGCATCATTATAACCTTGTTCTTTTAATTCCTTAATCATTTCTGGTATTTGATGAGTTTCTATCCCAATTGACATATCTTCTTCATTAGGACCTAATACATCCATTATTTTAGTTGTTAAACATATTTCTTTGGTATGATCGATATCAACATCATAAATATCTATACCTGAATAACCTACTAAAGTTATACCAAGTAAAGTCGCAAGTGAATACTTAATTATTTTTCCTCTTCTAATATCTTCTTTTGGTATTTCATCATTATACATAAAAAAATTCCCCCTCTAAATGCTCTTAAATGCGCCTTGAAATGCACCTTAAAATGTCCCTGATTGCCTGTTATTATAGCAAAACTAGAAAATTTGTCAAATTAAAAGACTCTAATCCGAGCCTTTTTCTATAAAATTAATATCCTTTACTTTTATAATATTCGTATAATTCTTTAAAACGATTAAAATGAACAACTTCTCTTTGTCTTAAGAATAAAAGTGGGGCTAAAACATCTTCATCATCAGTTAAATCAATTAAATTCTCATATACTGCTCTGGCCTTTTGTTCAGCAGCCATATCTTCCATTAAATCAGCAAGCGGATCAGCTGTTACCGCAAAATACATTGCACTAAATGGAACACCTGATGCATCTACTGGGTAAATACCTTTATTATGATCAGCATAATATGAACCAAGACCAGCTTCTTCTAATTCTTTAACCGTAGCATTTTTAGTAAGTTGGTGCACCATTGTACAGATCATTTCGCAATGACCAAGTTCTTCTGTACTTATATCATTAAGTAATGCCTTACCTTTATCATCTGGCATTGTAAACTTTTGACTAAAATAACGCATTGCAGCAGCAAGTTCGCCATTCGCGCCACCAAATTGAGTTAATAAGTATTTAGCCATTCTTAAATCTTTTTTCTTAATATTTACTGGATAGTTAGTGTGTTTTGTATATTTAAACATACATATTACCTCCTAAATCATCCCAAGGCCAAGGACTTTCAATCCAATCAAATTTATCACCTTTAACTTTAGTTACTGTAAGTGGTCCATATTGTTCCATATACTCTTTTTTTGCTTGTTTTTCTTCTTTAACTAATTCTTCAAATAAACGAACAACTCTAGTATCATCTGGATGTAAATCTAAATAAAGATTTAAGTCATTAATGGCAAATGAGAATTGCATTACATTAAATAGTTTGGCTTCTCTATCACTTTGTGGTCTTATATCAATATAAGTTAAATTTTTATATGGCTTATATTCATTTTTGAACATATTACCTCTTAAAAATCCTTCTTTAGCTGGTAATATATTTGGTGTATTCATATCCATTTTTGGCATACTTTGACTATTAGTAAGATTAGCTAAATCTAAAAATGTAAAATCCAAATTAACATCGTTATTATCAAATAACATAAAAAAATTACCTCCTACATTAGTGTATGAGATAATTATTTAGCCTTTTATGTTATATGCCTATTTCACTGCATCAAATTCGTATAATTCTAGTAAATCTTCTAATTCATTTACCGATAAAATAGTATTATTTGTACCATCTAAGATATCTTTTTTATTTATCTTTCCTTCATTAACATAGATAATTGCAGGAATATTTTCAATATCTTTAACATCTAGGGCATCATTTACTTTATCTAAGTATCCTTCTTCTTCCTTTAATTTAGTTAAATCTACATAGTAAAATAAATCATTTAAATCATATTTATCAATTATTGGTTTTAATTCTTCTTCTAATTCATAAATTTTTTCATCACCATGATAACTTAAATAGATAAAATATGAAGATGGGGCTTCTTGTCTAATCAAGTTTAGAGAGTCTAAATCTTTCACACTATTTTGAATAGTATTAGTGGTAATCAAATAACTATTCATTAGTTTTTCTTCTTGTTTGACATCTCGCCACCTAAAAATATACAACATTAAAAGAACGCAACCAACTATAATTAGTAAAGCATAAACATAGTTAACTGGTTCTATTTTTTTATTTTTTACTTTTTTAGGACTCATATTATCAATCCTTCCCTATTCATTTTATCATAATAAATTTATTTTTGTAAACTAACTTTGCTATTATTAATTATATTTGTGTCAAGTATGAAAAATGAAGAATCATTCTTCTTCACTTTCACTCTTTACTAATACTTCTCTAGGTTTAGATCCATTTTGTGGTCCGACTATTCCTCGTGCTTCAAGTAAGTCAATCATTCTAGCTGCCCTATTGAAACCAAATCTAAATTTTCTTTGAATTAATGAAGCACTAATTTTTCCTGTTTGCATCGCAAATTCTACTATTTCATTATACATTGGATCATCATAATCATCTTCACCATTACCGCTGCCAGATGATGAATTACTAGAGGCCGCAACTGTCATATCTTCATATGATACTTTTAGTTGCTTTGAGCAATAATTAATTAATTTATTAATTTCTTCATCAGATATAAAGCATCCTTGGATACGCATTGGTGTATTTTCACCCATTGGTAAATATAGCATATCACCTTTTCCAAGTAATTTTTCCGCCCCACTCATATCAAGCGCTGTTCTTGAATCGATTTGACTTGCAACTGCAAAACAAATTCTTGATGGAATATTTGCTTTAACGACACCAGTAATAACATCTGTTGATGGTCTTTGCGTTGCCACAATTAAATGAATACCAGCAGCCCTAGCCATTTGGGTAATACGCATAATTGAATCTTCAACTTCTTTAGATGCTACTAACATTAAATCGGCAAGTTCATCGATAATTACTACCCAGAAAGGCATTTTAGGTAGTGGTGATTCTGGATGTTTACGATTTTCTTTTT
>CANPZJ010000094.1 GCA_947588795.1 uncultured Bacilli bacterium | reverse complement strand
AAATGTTCTAAATCTCTTACATTTAAATTATCTGCAACAATTTTTTTAGCAAGTTCATCTATTTGTTTATTATCTTCTAACTTGCTTAAGACTCTTGCATGAGATGCAGATATCTCTTTATTTATTAACATTTTTTGAATATTTTCAGGTAAATTTAAAAGTCCTAGTAAATTAGTAATATAGCTTCTACTTTTACCAAATTTTTGGGCAAACTCTTCTTGCGTAATACCTCTTAAATTAATAATATTTAAAACACTTTTGGCTTCATCAATTGGATTTAAATCTTCTCTTTGAATATTTTCAATTAGAGCAATTTCCATCATTTCTTGATCAGTAAAATCTTTTACAATAGCAGGTACTTCAGTAAGTCCAGCAAGACGAGATGCCTTACATCTACGCTCGCCCGCGATTAGTTCATAACCTTTAATGCTTTTTTTAACAATTACTGGTTGAACTACCCCATATTCTTTAATAGATGTGGCAAGTTCTCTTAAACTTTCTTCATTAAAAGTTTTTCTTGGTTGATGTGGATTACTTCTAATCTCATCTAATTTAATCATTACCACATTATTTTTATTTTCTGAAACAATTTCTTTTTCAAAGTTATCAAAGTCAATAACATTGTTATTAGTAAATAATTGTTCTAATCCTCTACCTAAAGCTTTCTTTTTATTCTCCATCTCTAAGAATCACTTCCTTTGCTAAATTGTGATAGGCCTCAGTTGCTCTACTAGTTGGATCATATTCATTGATTGGTTTACCATGAGATGGGGCCTCAACTAGTCTAACTAACCTTGGAATAATTGTATTAAATACTTTATCTTTAAAATATTTTCTAATTTCTTCAATAACTTCTAAACCGATATTAGTCCGGCCATCAAGCATTGTTAAAAGTACTCCTTCAATTCTTAAATTTGGATTCATACTTGATTGAACCATAATAATAGAATTTAAAAGTTGGGTAATTCCTTCTAGAGCAAAAAATTCACATTGAACCGGAATAATTACGGAATCACTTGCAACTAGGGCATTCATTGTGCCGAGTCCTAAAGAAGGTTGGCAATCAATAATAACATAATCAAAAATATGTCTTATCTCTTGAATATTATTTTTTAATTGTTCATTTTGATGAAATGATTGATCATCTAACATTTTTTTAACAAATTCCACATCAACACCAGCTAAATTTAAGGTTGAAGGAATTAAGGCTAAATTTTCATATTTAGTTTTAATAATTGCACTTTCAATATTACATTTACCAGTAATTACTTCATAGATATCATGTTCAAAATCATTAGAATTATATCCAAGTCCTGTAGTAGCATTACTTTGGGGGTCTAAATCGATTAATAAAACAGATTTTCCTTCTTTACCTAATGCTGCTGCTAAATTGATACTAGTAGTTGTTTTACCAACTCCACCTTTTTGATTAACTAATGAAATAACTTTAGCCATAATACACCTCTAATTTATACTTCTTCACTACATACTATTTTAACATAGAAATATAAATTGCGGTAGAAAAAAAGAAAGAATTTTATTTCTTTCAGCATAAATTATTTATTATTACTAGGTAATGTAATTATAAATGGGTTTGTTTTTGTTCCGTTTCCATCTCCAATTTTTACTTTTGATTTAAGATAAAAAACAGGTCGTACGCCGACAGCATTCCCTATATAGCTGTAGCTCACATAACCGTTATAAGTCACCCATCGTGCACCGACAACCCCACTATCCGTACTACCGATACCAAAACGAGTACTCAACCATTCATAAGATGGTGATATGTTATATCCATCTTTTTGGAAAAATAGCCATCCATTTTTTGCTGTATTATTATTTTTTGGATTTCCTCTACTTTCTTCTATTGATCCATCATAATAACTATAAACATAATCATGAACATACATTAAACTTATTTTTGCTGTTACTTTTTGAGTCCATTTATATTTTTGTTCTTCATTGCTTCCATCTGTTCCTACATAGTGTGCTGCTTCTTCTTTTCCTGCTTCTATAACATACACTTTATCTCCTACGTATGTCATTTCATCATTAGTTCCTGTTATTGTATCTCCATGCAACCATTCGTGATCTGCTATTAAATTATACCAATCACCATTTTTGACCATATATTTATATTCACTACTATCTATAAATATTGGATTACCATTTGATATTTCTCCATTTAATCTTTTGAATAAATTATTTTGCCCCCATTCTGGACACATTTTATTATCACAAGTATATGCATATTCTCCTGATGTTTCATATTTATTATTCCAAATAAAACTTATTGAAGTTCCTTCTTTTAAAAATGTTTCTTTTAATAAATATAATTCACCATTAGGTGTTATTCCAATTATTCTATACATATATTTATCTATTAAATCTTCAGTAGTTCCACAATTATCGGTTGTTCCAAAACATATCCAGTTCGCGACATTATCTGTTCCTTGGTATCGATACATTCCACCTTGATTTGGTTTTGGACTTAAATTATTTTTATTTAATAATTTTTCATTTTCTCTTAATTTTATTATATTTGATTCATCAAAGTATAATGTACAATAGATAGTTTTGTTACTCTTTAATGTTGCTTGTCTTGTTTCATTATTGAATGTTACAGCATCTTCTATTCTATTTCCGGCATTATCTACACATTCTGCTTTACTAAATATATAATTATCATCTGGCCATTTATTATCTTCACTAGTGTATTCATTATATGTATCACCAATTTGAACCATTATTGCTAATGATTTATTATCCTTTATATCTCTTAATTTTACTTCTGGTTGTGGCTTATAATTACTATTTATAAATAATCTTGGTAATTTATATATTATTATTAATCCTATAATTGATATTATTACGATTAATAACTGTTTATAATTCATTTTCATATTCTCACCTTATATTACATTTTAATATTAAAACAATTTGTTTTAAATGTCAATAAAACATAATGTTTTAAAATAAAATTGTTCTTGAGGTGATACAATGGACAGATTAAAAGAAATAAGGGAAGATAAAGACTTAAGTCAAAAAGATATTGCTAAAGTTTTAAATGTATCACAAGTTGCTTATTCATATTATGAAATTGGTAAAAGACAAATACCTATAGATTTATTAAAAAAACTTGCTAAATATTATAATGTATCAAT
>CANPZJ010000093.1 GCA_947588795.1 uncultured Bacilli bacterium | reverse complement strand
ACATTAATTGAAAAAGAAGGATTACTTACAAAATTAATATTAAATAATTTTAATGAAAGTCATAATTTATATAATGATTTAGTAGAAAATAATTTACTAGGAGAGTTTAAAGAATATATTTATAGTTTAGTAGATGTCGAAAATTTAGATGATGAAAAAGATGGTATTGCTTCACCAGAAGAATTACTCGGCTCAGTTGGCTATGATTTATATGAATGTCATACTGAAGAAGAAATTCAAAGTTTTAGAAAATATTATGCTCTTGAAGAAGTGTTATGTACATTTACCAATGGTAATAGACTAGATTATTGTCGAGTATTTTTTGCTGTAAAGAAAAATATTGATGAAATTAAAAGAGAGAATTTTAAGAATCCCAAAAGACAAGATTTATATGGTACATCAGTAATAAGTATTCAATTTGATAAATTAGGTGGAAATAGATTATCAATAAAAAATAGGTATAATCACAAAGTAAATAATCCCGATAGTACATTTTCAAATAATTTAGATAATATAGTATCAGGTTTAACAAAATCATTTGAAAAATACTATGGAATAAAACAACAACATATTAATACCGGTTTTGAAATACCATCATATGTAATGGCAAGTGATGGTAAATATTATAAATATAATTATGAAATAGATAATATATATTATTGTCCAGATAATATAATAATAATGAATGGTAAAGTAGATCAACTTCCAAAAGAAAAATTTATTGTATTTGATTATTTTATATTAGATTTAGAAAATAAAAAAGTTAATATTATAGATAAACAATTGAGAAATGATGGATTTTTAAAAAGTTTTGGTAAAATAGAAAAAATAGAAGTATTAAACAGTGGTTTACTTAAACAAGTAGTTTTTTATCAAGAAAATGGTAGTTTAATAACAATAGTATTAGATAATGAAAATAACATAGTTGGTTTAGATAATCCATATATTAAAGTAGTTTCTGATAGATTTTTATTTTTTAATGAGAAATGTAAAATGATAAGATTAGAAAATGCCACTTTTATTGGCGATTATTTTATGCGTAATAATGAAGGTATTGAAAAAATATATTTTGAAAACGTTGAAGAAATTGGTGCATATTTTTTATTAGAAAATATGATTTGTAAACAAGTATTTTTACCAAAAGTAAATATAATAGATTATTCATTTATGTATACCAATAATGATTGTGATTTTGTATTTATGCCAAATTTAGAAAGAGTAGATAGTTATTTTATGCCTAGTAATAAAAAAGAAATAACAGCAATTTTTCCAAAGTTAAAAGAAATACCTACATATTTTTTAATGTTTTCTATTGTAAAAACGCTTATAATTCCTGAAGTAAAAGTCATTGAAAATACTTCTATATTAAAAAATCTTCGATATTTATATGCTCCTAACTTAGTTGTAGATAACTATAAGCATTTCAAATCAATATTTGAAAATATTCCATATTGTTATACGCCATTAATGCCAGAATGTTGTAATACAACTGATTTTTTACAAGATAAAGAAATAGTTGATAGTATTAAATTAGAATTATCAAAAAGGTAAAAAATCAGATTTTACCTTATATTTCTTGACATTAAACCATTTTTAATATTATAATAATGGGGCTTGAAGAAAGAGGTGGAAATACAAAATGAAAAGAACTTATCAACCAAATAATCGTAAAAAAGCAAAAAAACATGGATTCTTTGCTCGTAAAGGAACTAAAATAATTAATAATCGTCGTAAGAAAGGTCGTAAGAAATTAACTAGATAGTTTCTTACGCATTTTTTTAATACTATGAAAAAAAGAGATGTAGTAAAATCTAATGAACTTTTTAATGAAATAATTCAAAAAGGCAAAAGAATAAGTAACAAGTATTTTGTTATTTGTATGATGAAAAAAGATATGCAAAAGAATAATTATGGTATTGCTGTTGGTACTAAAGTAGGTAATGCTGTAACAAGAAATAAAATAAAAAGACAAATGCGGAATATAATTGATCATAATATAGAGTTATTTCCAAATTATCATAATTATATTATAATATGTAAAAAGGATGTATTAGATATTTCATTTAAAGAAATGGAAAATGAATTAGTAACATTACTTACTAATAAAGGAGATAAACAATGAAAAAGAAAATAGTAGTATTACTTATAATGGTGGTATTTTTAACTAGTGGCTGTGGTGCAAATGACTATTTACAAGATAATAATAAGAAAATAGTTCAATATGCAGAAACTGGTCAAAATTTACCAAATAATATATTATGTAAACCAGAAAAAGATACTGATTTATATAAATTATATGAAGAATACTCAGATGATTTAAAAATACCATTTGATAAATTACCATCTTGTAAGAATTTTAAATTAAATTCAAATAAAGCATCAGGTATTTGGGAATTAATCTTTGTTAAACCACTAGCATATTTAATCTTAAAATTAGGTAGTTTAGTAGGTAATATGGGTGTATCAGTTATTTTAATTGGTTTACTTATTAGACTTATCTTATTACCTTTCTCATATAAAACTCATAAACAAAGTAAAAATATGCAAAAGGTTCAAAGAGAGTTACAAAAGTTAGAGTATAAATATCGTGGTCGTGATGATCGTGAATCAATGATGATGAAAAGTCAAGAAATGATGGAAATTTATAAAAAATTTGACGTCAAGCCAATGGGTGGCTGTTTAGTTGCATTTATTCAACTGCCAATGTTTTTTGCCTTCTTACAAGCAATTAATCGTGTACCAGCTATATTTGAAGGTGAACTTCTAGGATTTAATTTAGGAATGACTCCATATGTAGGACTTTCTCATGGTAATTATTTATATATAATTTTAATTCTATTAATCGCAGCATCAACATATTTCTCATTTAAGTATTCAATGAATTCAACTGGGGCAATGAACCAAACTCCAGATATGAAAGGTCAAATGAATACAATGACTAATGTTATGGTAGTATTAATTGTTGTTACATCATTCTCACTTTCAACTGCCTTAGCATTCTATTGGATTACAACTTATGCCTTTATTGCAGTTCAAACATATTTATTTAAGGTTTTAAGTGGTGAAACTAAAAGAAAAGATAAAAATAAAGATAAGGATAATAAAAAAAGTAAAATAAAAGATAAATTAGAAGTTAAGAGAGGTATGAAGTATGGAAATAATAACTAAAGAAGGAAAAGAATTAGAA
>CANPZJ010000092.1 GCA_947588795.1 uncultured Bacilli bacterium | reverse complement strand
TACTTATTATTGATTATTCAAAAGTTGCACTTGACTTTTTAATTAATAATTTTTTTGTGCTTTTTTCATATTTTTTATAACATTTATCATATTTTTTTGTTAATTTTTAAAAAATTTTATTTTTTAATGTAAAAAACAATCTTCTTAAATTAAGATTGCTTTTATAAACTTTTATTTTACTTCACAAGTAAAACCATCTTTTTCTGCATCTTCTTTACTACTTTCCAAAGTACTATTATCATCTTTTAAATCTTCAAAGCCTTGTTCTTTTAATACTTCTTCACTAGCATTTTCAACATCAATATCTAAAGTTACTTTATATTCATAATTTTGATCATCTGTTGCTACTTTTAGAGTAACACCATCTTTGTCAAATTCTTGATTTTGTTCATCCATTGATTTTTTAAATTCATCCCAATTTTCTTGAACTTTAGAATCTGTAATCTTAGTGTTAACTTCCATTGTCATATGATTTAATTTATCATTTTTATATGTCATTGATATTACTTGAGAAGCATCTATTCCATCTTCACTTTGAGTACTTGTACAAACCAATTTTTGTTCTTTTGGCTCTCCTACCCCACATCCAGTAATTAACAATACAGTTAATAAACCTAAAAACACTACACTAATTTTTTTCTATCTTCTAATTTCATAAATCATTATATCATTTTTAATCAACATTAACACCTTTTAATTATATAAATTGTAATTTGTAACTATTTAATAAATTTCTTTCTATAATTATTATTTACTGTGGCATCGAATCCATCTGGTAAATATTTATGTTGTATATATTTGTTATATTTAATATCCATAAAGTAATTACAGAATATCATTTCAACATATATTATTCTATTATTACCATCAGTTATTGCATAGACAAATCCTTGATATGAATCAGATTCCATTGCTAATAACTTATAATTAGTAAATCCTGTTACATTATAATAGCCAATATAATCTTCTATTCCATAATTATTTAATCTTTCAACTTCTTTTTCATATTCAGATTTATTATAATCTACTACTAAATAAGCTAAATATTGCTTATCCCAGGCATCTAAATAAACCATTTTGAAATCTTTAACATCTAAATTATTAATTGAATTGGGAAATATTTCTTCTGACATTCCCCATTTATCTTTATATTTATTTTTAGCATTAACGCCAATAACATCATAATATTTGTTTATATCAGTTATTACTTCTTCTTTATTTAATATTCCTATGAATATAAATATAGAGCTAAATACAACTATTAAACTTACTGCTATTAAGCCAATAATAATTGCCATTGATTTAAATAAATTTTTTTGCTTTTTCATCTTATAATATTCTTTTAATATTTGATCTAAATTTTCAATACTATGTGTTTGGATTTCATTCTTTTTTAGTTTTTCTCCACTTAAAAATTCGTTAATATCAATATCTAATATATTGCATAGTTCTTTTAAAATAGAATAATCTGGCATATTTTTACCATTTTCCCAACGACTTATTGATTTAGCAGTTACTCCTAATTTTAATGCAAGTTGTTCTTGAGTTAACTTTCGCTCTTTTCTACAATCGGCAATAAACTTTCCTATTTTCTCTTGATTCATATTTCTTGTTCCTTTCAAAAACAATTATATAACTACTATAAAATATTAACAGGACATAAAGTGAGAGTTAAATAAATTGTAATTTTAATTATAATATTACACAAGATAGAAATACCAAAGCAAAACCTATAATTAGACTATAAATAGTATTTTTAGGTTTTACATTTAATACTAAAACTGTTCCTATAAAAATAATAAAATCTATTATACTCTTTAAATTAAAATACCATATTCCAATACTAAAACATAATCTAAACATTACGCAAAATATTAAACTACAAATTAACATTGATATTTTATTTTTACTTTTTGCATACCAACAAATAAATGCAAGTATTGGACTGATAGTGGTTATTCCATACCAAATCAGCATATAACTTTTAGGATTAAAACCACTAAACCAAATTGTATATAGATGATAACTTACGGTCATACCCACAAAAAATGAAAATACATTCAAACTTGCTCTTAATGGTGTTTTACTAAAAACAGAAATAGTTATTGCTAGAAATAGCCATATTTCTATATCAGAAAAAACATTTCTTAAATCTAATATTCCTAGTATATGTTGCCACCATATTGCATCGTTAATACCTAAATTATCTAACCATTTAGAAAATATGCCTAAAGATATTCCTAATAACATTATTAAAGAAGTATTTATTATTTTGTTTTTTAATTTCATATCTTTATTAGGAATTCTGATTTTATTTAAAAATTCTTTCATAGCATCTCCATACAAATTACTATTTGTTTAATTATTTATTAGTTAATTTATAAATAATTGTTCCTATTACTAAACCAATCAAAGAATCAACAAAATACCAAACTGTATGAATTAGAGCTGTTTCATTATAATAAATAAAGATTGATGGTATAAATAATATTGAAACAATTAAAGGATAAAAATATTTTACTTTTTCTTTAGATATACTAGATATTATTAGAGAAAGAATAAATGTTCCAATTATAAGTAATAATATCATGCCCATTATATCTGTTGGTCCTGCAAATAAAGGAACAATATAAAACAAAAATAATTGTATAGTTAATATTAATATTTCTTTCCAAAATTTTTTCATAATTTCTCCATTTCTAAAAATTACTATATGTTTCATTAATATAATAACATTTTAACATTAAAAAACCAGATACACAATCTAGTAAATCAAAATTGGTAACGAGTATTGATGTTATAAAAGAAACTTATGCTCATCCATATGAAACAAAATATAATGAAAAAATCAAAGAATTATTAAAATAAAAAATAGAAAATGCTACGTAATATTAAAAAATAAAATAAAAAACTCCGTAAATACGGAGAAAATTACAAATTGGTAGCGAGAGGGGGATTCGAACCCTCGACCGATCGGGTATGAACCGATTGCTCTAGCCAGCTGAGCTATCTCGCCATCAGAACAAAATTATCTTATCATAATATTAAGAATATTACAAGTAGGAACTTAAAATAAGCATACTTTACATATAAAGTAAAAAAGCGAAATTAACAGGAATATTTATTAATTAAAAAGTCAAGTGCAACTTTTGAATAATCAATAATAAGTAATAAATGCGGTTTATGCCGAGAAAAC
>CANPZJ010000091.1 GCA_947588795.1 uncultured Bacilli bacterium | reverse complement strand
ATCAATTTTACTATTATTTGCCATTTTGTAATAAATAGTAAGATAATTTAACTAATAATTATCTTTATCTAATATTAATTCTTTTATGCAAAATGTAGCATATAGAGGAATAGATTTAATATTATTTTTAAAGCCAAAATCTTTTAAACTAATTCTAATCATATATTTAGGATGATATAAGTCATTGTAAATTTTTAAACTTTTAGATTGGGTATTTTCATCTGCTTTTACTTCAATAGGAATTATACCATCATTTGTTGAAATTAAGAAATCTATTTCAGCATCTCTGTTTCCTCTCCAATATAGCAAATCTATTCCAAGAGCTTTTAATTGATTAGCAACATAATTTTCAGTGATAATTCCTTTATATATTTTCATATCATCTAACATAATAGTTTTAATATCATTATTTACCAACCTATTAAATATACCTACATCAGAATAATATAATTTAAACACATCATTATCTACAAATCCTAATAAAGGCTTTTCTGGCAATTTAATGCATTTACATATTTGAACCATATTGCTTTCAATAAGCCAATTCAAAGGTAAAATATATTCCCTTTTTTTAGCATTTGTATCAATTACTGAATATTGAAATTTTTTAGATGCATTTTGCAATTGTGAAGATAAAGAATTATATAGATTCCGAATTTTTAATGTTTCAGATGAATTATTAACATGATTATTCATATCATTTTTATAATCTTCAATAATGTTATTTAATTTAGATAAATCATAATTATAATAATCATTAACATTATCCATTAAAGACTTAACACTTTCTGGCATTCCTCCTGATAATAAATACATTCTATAATAATCTATTGCTTTATTATGAAGTATTCCCATTGATTCATTTTTGCTAAAACATTCTTTAATTTTTTCTAGTAATGGTTCTTGATTAAAAACAAGTAAAAATTCTTCAAAATCCATTGGATACATATATAATCTGGTTACTTTTCCAACTGGAAAAGGTTTATTTAATCTAGCTAATTTTACCCCTAATAATGATCCTGCACATATAATTCTAACATTACTATGCTTTTCATTAAAAAATTTTAATTCGGAAATTAATTCTTCACTTTCTTGAATTTCATCAATAAATAAAATACTATCTTTTTGATCAAAATCAAAATCTAATAATATTTTTAAATCATTATATTTTTTCTCTGATGAACCATTTGAAGCATATAATTTAATAATATCAGTATCATATAATAAATTAACTTTTTTATAATTTTTATATTCTTTTTGACAGAACTCATCTATTATATAAGTTTTACCACATTGTCTTACCCCAAGTACAATTAATGGCTTAAAATTTGAACTATTTTTCCAAGCTAGTAAATCATTATATATTTTTCTTTTCATTTTATTTTTCTCCCTCTAATTCATTATAATTATAACCTTTTTTACACCTTTTTGCACCCACTTTTGAGTAAAATTTACACCTTTTTGCACCAACTTTTGAGCAAAACTTACACCTTTTTGCACCCACTATGCATGCTATATTCTCTCCTTGCAATACCAATTTATGATATTAAGAGGTGAAAATCAATGAATTTTTTCCATTTTAAAAGATGAATAATTTTACTTATTCACCTTTATTAACAGATAAATCACTAACATTTTGCTGAGTAGTCTTTTCAAAAATTTCACCTTCAAAGTCATTAGTTAAATCCTTTAAAGTATAATATATTTCTTGTCTTACGGCAGTACTCTTTAAGAAACCTCTAACTTCACCAGATATTCCTCTTGCACACCAATAACTACCTAAGCAACCTTGTTCATTAGTTTTATAAGCCTTAAGTAAAGATTCTAATCTTGTTTTAGAGTATTCATTATCTTCAAGTAAAGCATCATATAATTTTTGAACATAATATTTAACATTAACTTTGGCATTAAGTTTATCTAGTTTTGCTTTAGTTTCTGCAAAACGATATTTTTTATACTTATCAAAATCATCAAATTTACCATCAGTTATTCTACTTAATGCCATAGCATCAGTTTTATAATTAACTGCCTGTTTACCTTCTTTAGGTTTAGATAAGTTTTTATAAATTTCTCTTGGTGTTGAATTTATATTACTATAATATTCAATATAACCTTCATCATATCCTTTTAAACCAAGCATTTCATAAGCAATCCATTTAATTGCATAAGAATCAGGTCTTCCTTCTGGATTCCATGGTTGATACCAATGGACATGACCAATACCTTCACCACCATAAGAGTTAGAACCTCTAGATCCTACTTTATAAATACCTGGATAAATCATAATGTGATTATCAATTAAATCATTAATTGAAGTAAGCTCCATTTGATTAAATACATCTGGTATTTCACTTAATTGAGTAAATCTAGAAGTTTGACGTGCTCTATAAATAGCATACGGATCTTCTTTATAAGTAACACCAGTTAAAGTTTTACCATCTTCGAGAGTTTCAAATTGTAAATTTTCATTTGGATAAGATACTTGAACAGCTAAATTTGCTTGAACATCTTTAGGTAGTTGTAAGAAAGCCTCGGCTTCAATATAATCCATTACATAGATAGTTTGGAATACTTTATCATAGTAACTTTGAATCTTTTGTGGCGAATTAATTCGATCTGGCGTATAATTTGAAGCAATTTTTTCACCAGTACGATAAGTAGATAAATTCATAACTATATCATTTGGACCAAAAGATTGCATTAGATTACTATCGGCATAATCTTCTCCACCAGCATCAAAACGTCTTCCATTATTTTTTAAGAATAATCTAGCATCAATATTATGGGCTGTTTCATGCGTAAAGGTATGATATGTATATTCTTGTATTTGTTTATTTAAAACATCAACTAAATCTGGATCAATATTACCATCCATTAAGCCTTCGGCACTCCAGTCGATCCTATCTCCCCAAGCAACAGCGGCATTACCATCGCTTGTTTGCCAACGACCAGTTACTTCATTAAAGTTCTTATGGAATGGCTCTTCTGTAACATAGGCTTGTTGATATACCATTGCCCCATTTTCATCATAAGCAAATCTTTTATCAAGTTGGAATGTATGTATATCATTGAAGTATTTAGCATCACCTAAAATTTTATAAGCTGTATCAAAATAAGTTTCCATTCTCTTAGCATAACTTTGAAC
Organism: uncultured Bacilli bacterium; assembly: GCA_947588795.1. Lineage (GTDB taxonomy): Bacteria > Bacillota_I > Bacilli_A > RF39 > UBA660 > SIG200. The sequence continues at coordinate 63 of CANPZJ010000091.1, read as the reverse complement.
TCTTCTTTGGAAAATACTTTGTGATGTAGGATCTTCTGGATCTTCGATATAACTTCTTTGCGC
>CANPZJ010000090.1 GCA_947588795.1 uncultured Bacilli bacterium | reverse complement strand
AATTTTGAATAGAAATCTTTATTTTTGAACTTCTTTTTCATTTTTTCTACATAACTAAATTTTCTACATAAAAAGAAAAAGACTAGTTAAACTAGCCCATATTATTTAAATCAACATTTTCATTTTTAATAAAGTCAGCAAATTCAACTTTAAATTTTTCTATTTCTTTTTTCTTTACATCTTCATAAACACTTTTAGCATTACAAATTGCTTTATAAAAATGTTTTGTTGTAACTACCTTTTCATTATCATATAAAGCATAAGTAAAGGCATTGGCAACAATAGTTAAACAAATATCTGGGTATCTACTTGATATTTCATAGATTCTTTTATATTCATCAGTCATTTCAACAATAAAACGCATAAATTTTTCTATTTGAAATGGTTGATAATTAAGTTTTACGCCTATTTGATGCTCAAGTTTAGGAATTGTTCCCATTAATATTTTAACTGTTGTTGGTTTATCAGTTTCTGAAACTTCAATTTTTTGAAATCTCCTTAAAAAAGCTCTATCTCTTAAAATATATTGTTCATATTCTTCATTAGTAGTAGCACCGATCATTTTAATGGCGCCACGATCTAGACTTGGTTTTAATAGGTTAGCAAAGTCTACTCCACCACTTCTATTAACCAAAAGGTGAGTTTCATCTATAAATAGAATTGTTTTTTCGCGATTAGAAAGTTCTCTAATAATTGCATCTAACTTACTTTGCGTATCTTTAGCATTAGTAGTTGTCCCAATTAGGCTCGCTACATTTATTTTAATAACCGTCCACCCTTTAAGAGCATCTGGCACTAGATTTTTTTGAATACGATAAGCAAGGCCTTCAACTATGGCCGTTTTACCAATACCAGCCTTACCAACAAATAAAGCACTTTTTTCTGGAGTTAAAAGAGTTAAAATACATTGTTTTATTTCTTCATCTCTCGCAATAGCAGGATCAGTAATATATTCCTTACTAGTTAAATTTTCGCCATATACATCAAGTAAAGTTAAAGTTTCTTCATTCATTTTGCTTCACCCTACTTTAAGTATACCACACTTTTACTTGACAAAAAACTAAAAATATTTATAATATACATTACTTTTCAAAGGGGGATTTGAAATAATGGCAGATATATGCGGACAATGTACAAGACTTGATTGGAACAATAAAGAAAAGTGGTCAAGTGTAGATAAATATTGGTGTAAAGATGGTCATGGTTATAGAGATCCAAATGAAAGAAAATGTAATTATGATTTTTGTTATAATCCTGAATCTAATCAAACACCTAGTGAAGGATTTGCACCAAGTGGATGCTATATAACTACTATGGTATGCAACATTCTAGGCTATAAAGATGATTGCCCTTTACTTTCACTACTTCGCAAATTTAGAGAAAATGTCTTAAAATGTGATTTTAAATATTATCAATTATTAATTCAATACGATATGATTGGTCCAATGTTAAGTAACGCGATTTTGGCTAAAGATGATAAATATTCTTTTTCAGTTCATATGTGTGATGAATTTCTTCTTCCTTGTGCATCTCTTATCAAAGAAGGTGTGTTAGATGGAGCGGTTGAAGTATACAAAAATATGGTTCAAAGTCTAAGTGAAGAATTTAATATTGTAATACCTGAACCACCAAGGTCAGCAAATTATGAAATAAATACTTTAGGAAAGGCAAGAATTTTAAAAGGAAATGCTTAAGAAAGTCATTTCCTTTTTTACATATATTTTTCTTTAACAAATTTAACTAAGTCACTAGCAGAATTTCCATTAATTATTTTTCTTTGATTGTAAGTTAATTCTTCTTGCAATTTTTTATTATCTAATAATTCTCTTAATTTACTAACTACTTCTTCAATATTCACAGCTTTTAAACTCATTTTATTTTCTTCATAGAATGTTGCATTATAATTTTCTACTCCTGGTATTGGCATCATATGAATAAGTGGCTTATTTAAAGTTGCTACTTCACTTGTCGTAAGTCCACCCGGTTTAGTTATAACTACTTTACTCAATTTCATATAAGCATTCATATCTTTGGTAAAACCAATTACCTCTAAATTGTCACACTTTATTTTTAAAAGTTCAGTTTTTAACTTTTCATTATTACCACATACAACGATAAAATAAATGTTAGGTAACTCTGTAATTAAAGTACTTACTAACTCTTTCATTTTCCCAAAACCCATACTCCCTGATGTAAGTAAAACAATATCTTTATCAGTCTTTATGTTAATATTCCTAATATTATTTTTAAAGTTAGATGAAACAGGAATTCCTAAAGGAAGTAAGATCTCTTCATTAACTCCTTTTTTTACAAAATCACCTTTTAATAACTTACTTGGAATAACAAAATAATCTGGCTTAGTTTCATTCCAAAAAGGAATACATTCATAATCAGTTGCAACATTTATAAAATGAATATTGCAATCTTTTTTAATAGCAGTTAATGCCATGCTCGGAAATAAATGCGTGCAAATAATTAAATCATAATTATTATCTTTAATATAGTTATATAATTTATCTTTAGCTAGTTTATTCATTAAATAAACAGGACTTGTAATATTACTCTTATTATATAACTCTCCTAGTTTATAAACTCCTTTAAAAAGATTACCATTTCCTCTAGTAGAATCTAAATATAATTTTTCTACTAAAGATGCTCTTTTTTCACCAATTAGTTCTAAATAATCTTGAAAATGACATTCAATATTATTTTTTTTAAACTCATCAACAATATATCTAGCACAAGAATTGTGACCCCCACCAGTGCTACACGATAATACTAAAACTTTCATAATTACTCCCAATTATTACTAAACATATTTTTTAAATAGGCGCTATTAAAAGTGTTATCTAAAAATCTTTCATAGCCATTTTGGGGTGCAATACCTTTATCACATGCTTTAGCTCTTACAATACATTGAGCTGTAAACATAACATCAAAAGCTAAGAAAATTGATATATATATAATTAATTTTTGCCCTACTTTTGGATTAATTTTATCAATTAATTTTTGCATTAAAGGATACAAATATTTAATCCAAACTATACTAAGCACACCCCAAATACAAGAATAAGCAAGACAAATACGACCATTAATATTTAGAAAAAATTTAGAATAATTCCAAGCAGTAAAACCTAAAACGAGTTCCATACCCCAACTCATAAAATATTCTACTATAGATCCCCCAATAAAACCAATTAGAAATAATATTAAAAGATT
>CANPZJ010000089.1 GCA_947588795.1 uncultured Bacilli bacterium | reverse complement strand
GGTAAAGATACATCTTTAAGTTCGACATTTTCCACTTTTATTCCCCATGGATCAGTGGCTTCATCAATTATTTTACATATTTCATTACTTATTTTATCTCTTTCAGCTAGAAGTTCATCTAAAGTCACAGATCCAACTACATTACGCATAGTAGTTTGGGCAAGCTGACCAACAGCATAATAGAAATTTTCAACCGCTAAAATAGCTTTAGATGCATCAAATAGTTTATAATAAATTACGGCATTTATTTGCACAGAAACATTATCTTTTGTAATTGCTTCTTGGGCTGGTACATCCACCGCTTTCGTTCTAATATCAACTTTACGATAAGATTCAATTACTGGTAAAACAAGTTTCCAACCTGGATTCATTATTTTCGCAAACTTACCGAAGCGAAATTTTACGCCCCTTTCATATTCATTAATTTGTTTGATTGAACATAAGATGACTATTCCTATAATAATTAAAATTATCAATAATATCTCCATCTTCTACTCCTTATTTCTAATTATATTATTTTATTCTTCCTTTTTTTCATCTTTTTTCACTTCTTTTTTAGGAAGTGCTTCTTTTCTTGATAAATTCAATCTGCCACGATTATCATATCCTAGAGATTTAACAATTATTTCATCGCCTACTTTCACTATATCACTTGGTTTATTAACTCTTTTTTCATCAAGTTGTGAAACGTGTACTAAACCTTCACATCCTGGCCAAAGTTCAACAAAACAGCCAAAATCTTCAACTTTAACAACTTTACCGGTATAAACTTTACCAGTTTCAACTTCTCTTACAACTTCTTCAATCATTTTTCTTGTTTTATCAATAATTGCTTGATCGATATGATAAATAATAACTCGTCCATCATCTTCAAGATCAACTTTAACCGCATTTTTATCATTAACTGTTTTAACATTAGAAGCTTCAAGAATAATTTTAGTAATCATTTCGCCACCACGACCAATAACATCTTTTATCTTTTCCGGATCAATAGTAAATGTATCAATCTTTGGTGCGTATGGACTAAGTTCTTTTCTAGGTTCCTTAATAATAGTGGCAAATAAATCTAGTATTTGCATTCTCGCCTTTTTTGCTTGAGATAAAGCTTCTTTTAAAATATCGCAATTAACGCCATCAATTTTAATATCCATTTGTAAAGCACATATACCATCACGAGTACCTGCTACTTTAAAGTCCATATCACCTAAATGATCTTCCATCCCTTGAATATCCGTAAGAATTGTATATTTATCATTATTAGTAATAAGTCCCATCGCAATACCTGCAACTGGAGCTTTAATTGGCACACCGGCAGCCATTAGAGATAGGCAACCAGCACAAATACTTGCTTGACTTGATGAACCATTACTTTCAAGAATTTCTGATACTACTCTAATTGTATATGGGAATTCTTCTTCTGAAGGTATTACTTGAAGAAGTGCTCTTTCACCTAAAGCCCCATGACCAATTTCTCTTCTACCTGGAGCCCCATATCTGCCAGTTTCACCAACACTAAATTGTGGGAAATTATAATGTAACATAAATCTTTTTTCTTCTTCTAGAGAAAGTCCATCTAACATTTGACTTTCACCTAAAGCGCCAAGTGTTGTAATAGATAAACTTTGCGTTTGACCTCTCGTAAATAGAGCTGAACCATGAGTTCTTGGTAAAATATCAATTGAGGCACTAAGTGGTCTTATCTCATCCATTTTTCTACCATCAACTCGGATTTTTTCATCAACAACAATTTTTCTAAAAACATCATATTGAACACTTTCAAATACTAGTGCAACTTTAGTAAGTAATTCATTTAATTCATCTACTTTTAAATTATCTTCACTCGCTACTTTATATTTTTCTATTAATTCTTCTTTAATAGAATCTAGTGTGCCATACATTTCCGCTTTATCTTTAATTCTTAAAGCTTTATCAATTTTGTCTTTAATTTGGGTGCTTATCTCTTCTTTAAATTCATCAGTTATTTCTAGTTTTGGATAATCCATTTTTTCTTCGCCAATTTCTGCGATAATAGATTTTTCAAATTCAACTAATTTTTTAACTGCTTCATGACCAAATAGAAGAGCCTCTAACATATCTTCTTCGGATACTTCTTTAGCACCAGCTTCAACCATATTAATAGCATCATATGTACCAGCCACAGTTAAATCAATATCTGAGGCCTCTGCTTCTTCCACGGTTGGGTTAATTACAAACTCGCCATTAACTCTTCCTACTTTAACTGCTGCAACAGGGCCATTAAATGGAATTTTACTAATACATGTTGCTAGGGATGATCCAAATAAAGCCGCAAGCTCTGGTGCATTATCTTGATCAACACTTAAAACTGTATTAACAATTTGGACCTCATTACGAAAATCTTCTGGGAATAATGGTCGCATAGGACGATCAATCATTCTTGCTGCAAGAGTGGCAGCATCGGTAGGTCTTCCTTCTCTTTTAATAAATCCACCAGGTATCTTACCAACTGAATATAACTTTTCATTATAAAGTACCATTAATGGAAAGAAATCTGATAATAGATTAGCATTCTTTGATACTACTGCCGTACTTAACACAACAGTATCATTTACTCTAACTAATACACTACCATGAGCTTGTTTAGCTAGTTCTCCATGTTCAACCACGATTTTTCTACCATAAAAATCTAATTCAAATACTTTTTTCATTATAACCTCTTTCTAAATAAAAAGACACTAAAAATCTTTTGTGTCCTTTTGTTATTTTCTTAAATTTAATTTTTTGATTACTTCACGATAGCTAACTACATCATTTTCTTTTAAGTAGTTAAGTAGTTTTTTTCTACGACCAACTTTCATAAGTAATCCTCTTTTTGAATGATAATCATGAATGTGTTCTTGCATATGAGCTGTTAAATCATTGATTTCTCTAGTAAGAATTGCAATTTGTACTTCAGCAGAACCACAATCTTTTTCATTCTTAGCAAAATCTTTAATGATTTTTGCTTTTTCTTCTTTACTTAAAGCCATTTTTCTTTTCCTTTCTTTCTAATTGGTTTAAACTGAGATAAAAATCGGAAATTTTTTTATCTAAGTAAAAACTTCTAGTAATAATTATATTATAAAATACCTAAAAAGTAAACAAAAAATTTATTATAATCCCCTTATGTTAATTGAAAAATTAAAAGGAACACTAAAAATATAGAAGTTCAACTTAGTTCTGCAAACATCATAATCTATTTT
>CANPZJ010000088.1 GCA_947588795.1 uncultured Bacilli bacterium | reverse complement strand
GAACGTGGTATCACAATTTTAGCTAAAACCACATCTATTATATATAATAATGTTAAGATTAATATCTTAGATACCCCAGGACATGCTGACTTTGGTGGCGAAGTTGAGCGAATTATGAAAATGGTTGATGGTGTTATCTTAGTAGTTGATGCTTATGAAGGACCTATGCCACAAACAAGATTTGTTTTAAAGAAAGCAATTGAGGCTGGTGTTAAACCAATTGTGGTTATTAATAAAGTTGATAAACCAACGGCTAGAATTAAAGATGTTAATGATGAAGTATTAGGCTTATTCTTAGATTTAGGGGCCTCAGATGAACAATTAGATTTCAAAGTTGCTTATGCATCTGCTCTAAATGGTACATCAAGTTTAGATCCTGATATTAATACGCAAGAAAAATCATTTAAATGTATTCTTGATTTAATAGTTAATGAAATAAAAGCCCCAGAAGGTGATGTTAATAAAACATTCCAATTTCAACCAGCTCTTTTAGATTACAATGATTATGTTGGTCGTATTGCGATAGGTCGCATTTTCAATGGTAAAGTTAAAGTTGGACAAATGGTTAACTGTTTAAGACTTGATGGCACAGAAAAACAATTTAGAGTACAAAAATTATTTGGTTTTACTGCCCTTTCTAAAGTTGAAGTTGAAGAAGTTACTGCTGGTGATATTTGTGCTATTGCTGGTCTTGAAGATATATCTGTCGGTGAAACTCTAACAGAAGTAGGAAATCATGAAAGACTACCTATAATTCATATTGATGAACCAACATTACAAATGACTTTTGGTGTAAATACTTCCCCATTCTCTGGTAATGATGGTAAACTTTTAACATCAAGAAAAATTGAAGAAAGATTAATGAGAGAAACGCAAAAAGATGTATCTTTAAAAGTTGAACAACTAGATTCTGAGAATTTCTTAGTATCTGGTCGTGGTGAACTGCATTTATCTATTCTAATTGAAAATATGCGTCGCGAAGGATTTGAACTACAAGTATCAAAGCCTAAAGTTATTTTAAAAGAAATTGATGGTAAAATTTGTGAACCATACGAAGAATTACAAATTGAAGTTGATGATGAATATATGGGTGGTGTTATTGAAGAATTAAGTTCAAGAGGTGCTGTAATGAATGATATGAATCATCTTGGATCTCTAACTAGAATCAACTACACTATTCCATCTCGTGGTTTGATTGGTTTTTCAACTAACTTTATGACTCTTACTAAAGGATATGGAATTATGAACCACACTTTCAAAGAGTATGGTCCCAAAGCTAGTATGGAACTTGGTGAAAGAAAATTAGGTGTTCTAGTATCTAGCGAAACTGGTAAATCAACTGCTTATGGTATTGGTCAACTAGAAGATCGTGGTGTTATGTTTATTGAACCAAATACGGAAGTATATGAGGGTATGATCGTTGGTGAATGTAATCGTGATAATGACCTTGCAATTAATGTTGTTAAAGGTAAAGAACTTACTAATACAAGAGCAGCCTTCTCCGATAAAACTGTTGTCTTAAAAAGGCCAAGACCTATTACACTAGAATATGCTCTAGACTATATTAATCAAGATGAACTTGTTGAAGTTACACCAAACTTTATAAGACTTAGAAAAGTAATCCTTAATACGGAACTTAGAAAAAAAGCTGATGCTAAAAAATAGTATCAGCTTTTAATATTACGAAAATGTTCTTTAACAAATAGAAAGAATTTGATGTTCTTCACATTAATTTATTATAATAAATTATTAATCAGTCAATACTAACAAAGTCCTCATAAAGGAGCGACCTTTAATCCTCTTTGCCACTTTCTGTATAAAAGCACAATGGCTTCTTAATTTCACACCCATTAGGAATTATTCTTTTTATAGGGTACCAGCCTATTTTCCATACATGCAAATTTGTGCTACTCTAACCACATTCTAGTCTTATAATCTATCACTAGATCTCAATTGCACAATTGGTTCTTTGGTATTCTTACTATTACTCTAAACACCACTTTAGTATAATAAATAAGTTCTTTATCCACCCTTTTCATAGTTGGGTGAGTTTGAAAGGTCCCAACGACTAGTTTTGTGTACTTTATAACTAATTATAATAAACCACCATTAACTATTTCATTCACTTCCGGAATTCTCAACTTTAATATTACTATTAAAATCTACCTAAACCATTATAAGACTGCTCTCATAATTACTAGGAACTAGTTAACATCCTTACTACATTGTCTTGTAGTCTTTCATAAGGTTCAAATTTTTTCATTTGTCAAAGAACATTCTCCATGCTTTTATAAGCACCTATTGAATGAATAATTTATTCATTCAATAGCAACCTATAAAGATTGCTATAAGGTTTAGAAAAAGGTTGGTTAATAACATTTTCTAAATTACAATAAGTTTAATTCTTTTTTTAATCCTTCTTGTAAAACCTTGGAAAAATTTAATCCTTTTATATCTGCTAAATTTTTTAACCATTCTGGCATAGTTACAGTTGTATTAACTGTCTTAGATGATATTTTCTTTTCATGCTCAACAATATCCAATTCTACCATAGAAATAAATTCATTTTCTTTTACTTTTATTTTCATATAATCAAATGTTGGCTCTGGCAATCTATCTTTATATTCTGGTAACATATTATAAAGTGCATCTTGAGCCATATAATATGCATCATCAAAGCTAGTTCCATAAGTAAAAATATCATCAAAATCAATAAATTTTACATTGAAGGATTTACCTTCTTTAGAAAATATAGCGGGATAAAAATATTTTTTCATAATCTCATTAATTGTCAAAAACTTTGGAGTAATCACAGAAATTAAATTTTAATTCCTGTGATTTTTACTATCTGTGATAAAGTACCTTTAGGAATATCTCCACGATGATTAGGAATAATGCAAACTTTCTTGTCTTTTCTGTATTTTAAATGTGAACCTTTTTGGCTTACAAGTTCCCAACCATCGCTTTCCAGTGCTTTAATCACCTTTTTGACAACCAACCTTTTTCCTCCTTCCTAATCAAGATTATACTACACTTGTTAACACGTGTCAACACATATTTATTATATTTTTAATTTTTTATTTTATGCACTACTATTGGCTACACAATTCTCTTTCTTTTACTAACATTATCTAAAACAAAGCAAAATGTCTTAAGGTAATCGCATAAAAATTTGACGTAAAGTAAAAATATTCCTAAAAATAGGGAATTTGAGCAAAATTTTCTTGT
>CANPZJ010000087.1 GCA_947588795.1 uncultured Bacilli bacterium | reverse complement strand
GTTCAAGGAATTGGATTTAGTAGAAAAATTAAAGATAAAAGTAAAGTTGTCACACTTAGTCCATCAAGATTTTTAGGTAGTATGTTAAGTGTTAATAAAAATAAAATAAGAGAAAACATTAAATTAGGCTATTATGATACCTTAAAAGTATTAAAAAATTATGATGGCTATAATTTTATCTTCCAAAAACATGGTATGATGTTGTATAATATGTTGGCACGCAAAGTAAATAGTGATTTATATAAAAAAGTTAAAAGATATTTTAAAGCTAAAGATAATAAAGAATTAATTTTAAAAGCTTTAGAATATATTATGGTAAAAGAAGATACTACTTACTTTAATGTTTATAAAGTGTTAAAAGAAATAAAATATGTGAAAAAGAATATAAAAAAGAAACATTTTATCTATGAATTTGTGCGTAGTTTAAAAATTTTATAGGAGGTAAATTATGGGAAGAGCATATGAAGTTAGAAAGTATAGTATTCAAAAAACGGGAGCAGCTAGAGGTAAAATTTATACAACTTTTGCGAAAGAAATCTATCTGGCAGCCAAAAAAGGATTACCAGATCCTGATGTTAATATTACTTTAAAAAGAGTAATTGAAAAGGCCAAAAAGAATCAAGTGCCTAGTGATATTATCAATAGAGCAGTAGAAAAGGCTAAAGGGGTTGGAGGCGAAGATTATGCTGAAGTTGTATATGAAGGTTTTGGCCCTGGTGCATCTACTTTAATTGTTAAAACTTTAACTGATAATGTTAATCGTACCGTTGGTGAGGTAAGGGCAGCCTTTAATAAAGTAGGTAAAAGTCTAGGAGTAACAAATTCTGTATCTTATAATTATGATTATATTGGTGTCCTTACATTTAAATCACAAAATAGTGAAGAAATATTTGAAAAGTTATTAAATGAAGGTATTGAAATTATTGATTATGAAGATGAAGATGGCGAAATAACTATTACCATGAAACCAAATGATCATGATAAAGTAAAAGATGTTGTGGAAAGTATTATTCCTGATGTTGATTATGAAATAGATCAAGTTGGTATGTTTCCAAAAGATAAAGTTACTTTAAATAAAGAAGATACGGAAAATTTTAAAAAACTTTATAAAATGTTAGATGATATTGATGATGTAACCGAAATATATCATAATGTTGATATAGAAATGTAATTTTTAGGAGGTGGAAAATGAACTATAAATATAATATGTCACAAGAAGATAATATATTTTTTGCCAAAAGAAAATTAGTTGACAATATTTATAAAAGTGCTAATTTGGAAGGCATTGCTGTAACTTTTGCTGATACAGTATCTTTTATGAATAATGTTAATACAGGAAATATTTCAGTAGATGATATGTTAAAATTAAAAGGTTTAAAAGATGCTTGGGAATTTGTTTTAAATAGTATTAATGATAATCTAACTTTAGATTATATTAAAAAAGTTCATTTTCAAATATGTAAAGGTCAAAATGTAGAACCTTTAGGAGAATTTAGAGACAAAGGAGTAGGAATAACTGGTACTTCATGGCGACCTAAATTACCAAGTGAATGTAATTATGAAGAAGACTTGAATAATATATTAAATAAAGAAAATAAATTAGAAAGTTGTATTGAATTATTTTGCTTTATACAAAGAAGTCAAATGTTTATGGATGGTAATAAAAGAGTAGCAAATTTAATAGCCAATAAAGAAATGATTAAAAATGGTTTAGGTATAATTGCTGTTCCAGTTGAAAAAATTGGTGAATATTTTAATGAACTTATATATTATTATGAAACTAATGATTTAACAAAAATAAAAAAATGGATTTATGATAATTGTCTAGATGGTATTGAATAAAAACAATAAAAATGTAATAAAATACTTGTAAAAAGATAATAATGCAATATACTTTAAATACATTCAATGAATGTATTTATGTTTCTCGCTACCGAATGGCGCGAGTAATAAGTTATTCCAGTTGTAAAGGGATATATTTTAATTAATATATTCTTTTTTTAATATTAATGAATAAAATTTAGAAGGTATATGTCAATAATGCCTTAAATAGTAAAAATAATTTGCTAAATTAAAGAAATTATTTTATAATTGAATTGTTAGTGATGAAGGAATTTACAACTCTAGAGCTAAATCGTTTACTTACGTTACAAGTATAAAGTGTATGATAATTCATAAATTAAGGTGGTACCGCGGATTAATAATTCGTCCTTAAATCTTAATTTTTGAATTTTTTTATATAATAGGAAAGTTATATAAAAAGTCAAATAAGTTGTTGCCAATCATTTGTTTGTGTGATACAATTATATTGTCCAGGAGGTAATGGCTATGTTAATTAGTCGAGTGAAAAAAATATAAAATAAAAACAAGTACGGCAGCGACTGTCGGAAATATGGCCTGTGGAGGAGTAAAATCCAAAGAAACAGGAAAGATAAGCCGTGAGGCTTATCAAAGTGAAATGAAATAAATTTTAATTTATTGAATTTTACTTTTGTTCTTTAAAGGAGAGAATAGTTATGAATTGTTTTGAAGATTTAAAATGGCGAGGATTAATTAAAGATATTAGTAGTCCAGAACTAGAAAAAAAATTAAATGAAGAGAAATTAACTTTTTACATTGGTACAGATCCAACTGCTGATTCAATGCACATTGGTCACTTTTCTTCATTTCTAATTGCGACTAGACTTGCTAAATATGGTCATAAGCCAATTTTACTTATTGGCGGAGCCACTGGTTTAATTGGGGACCCTAAACCATCAAATGAAAGACAAATGATTTCTAAAGAGCAAGTACTAAAAAATGTCGAAGGTTTAACTAAACAAGCGAAAGAAATATTTGGCTTTGAAGTTGTTAATAATTATGACTGGACAAAAGATTTAAGTATTCTCGATTTTTTAAGAGATTATGGAAAATATATTAATGTTAATTATATGCTTGATAAAGATATCATTAATAGAAGATTAGAATCAGGAATTACTTTCTGTGAATTTGCTTATACAATTTTACAAGGTATGGATTTTGTTCAATTATATAAAGATAAAGGTGTAACTTTACAAGTCGCAGGTTCTGATCAATGGGGAAATATTACTACAGGTATTGAACTTGCTAGAAAAAAAGAAGATGTGGAATTATATGGTATGACAATGCCTTTAGTTTTAGATGCTAATGGTGTTAAATTTGGTAAAACTGAAGGTAATGCTTTATGGCTTGATAAAAATAAGACATCTAGTTATGAATTATATCAATATATAATTAATACTAGTGATGAAATAGTAATTGATTATTTAAAAAGAT
>CANPZJ010000086.1 GCA_947588795.1 uncultured Bacilli bacterium | reverse complement strand
GCATTCTTGCTTGCTAGTGATGAAACAGGAGTGGCTGATTTCACCCTTTTCCCAAGAAATTATATTTTACTTAAAGATACAAGCAAAAATGATATGATTAAAGTGTGGGGTAGTGTTAGCAAAAGATTTGATAAATATAGTATTATTATTAATAATATGACAAAGGAGTAGTAACAAATGGACGATTTAAAAAGATTTTTAAATAGTATTGGATTTGAATATAAAAGTGAATTAGATAATACCAAAATAGAAAAAGTAGTATTTAATAAAGAAACACAAGTATATACGGTTTATTTAAAAAGTAGTAATGTTTTAGATTATGAACTAGTAACAGATCTTTTTAATGCCGCGAAAAATGGCATTAATGGGAAAGATAAATGTTATTTAGAATTAAGTTATGATGAAATAAATAATGAAGATATTGCTACTTATACTAATATTTTAATTACTAATATTGTTTTTGAACATCCATCTTTAGTAGGTGTTTTAGGTAACTATAAAGAATTAAAAGATAATACTATATACATAGAAGTAGCAAGTGATATGTATTTTACGCAAAATGAATATTTAAAAAGATTAATTACTGATTTAAAAAATTATGGATTGGGAGACTATAAAATTGATTTTTATGTTAATGGTGATTTAAATCAAGAAATAAAAAAAGAAATAGAAAAAGCTAAAGAAGTTAAAATAGAGAAAAAAGAAGATGATATTACTTATTTTGGCTTTCATAAAGATGGCGAAGTAACCCAAATTAAAAATATAGTTGGGGAGCAAAAAGGTATTATTATTGAAGGTTATGTTTTTGGTAGTGAAGCTGTAGAAAGAAAAGGGCAAAAAGCTACTGCTTATATTATTAATTTAAAAGTTAGTGATAAAACTGATAGCTTTTTAGTTAAATTTGTCAGATTCAAAGAAGAAGAATATAAACAAATAAATAAAATACTTAAAAAAGGTAAATGGTTTAGAATATCTGGTAATGTAGAGATGGATAACTATTTAAGACAAATAGTTTTAAATGGCAGGAGTATTGAAATAATACCTAGTAAAGATGAAGTAGTAAAAGATGAAGAAGAAAAAAAGCGAGTAGAACTTCATACCCATACAATGATGAGTGCTATGGATGGCGTAATTGATGCGAAAGCTTTAGTTAAATATGCTAGAGGCCTAGGTCATAAAGCTGTTGCCGTAACTGATCACAATTGTATTCAATCATTCCCTGATTTATATCATGCCGTTTGTGATATTAATAAAGGTGTCGAAAAAGAAGAAGATAAATTTAAAGTTTTGTATGGAGCAGAAATGAGTATCGTTAATAACGATGTTGATTTAATCTTTAATTTAAAAGATTATGATTTATTAGAACAAGAATATGTTGTATTTGATACGGAAACAACTGGATTTACACCATATAATGATCAAATGATTGAAATTGGGGCTGTTAAAATTAAAAACGGCGTTGTTACTGATCATTTTGATGAACTTATTCATCCCCATCGTAAATTACCACAAAAAATAGTTGAACTTACAAATATTACAGATGAAATGCTAAAAGATAAGGATACAGAAGAAAATGCAACAAAGAGATTTTTAGAATTTGTTGGTGATTTACCAATGGTTGCTCATAATGCTAAATTCGATATTGGCTTTATTAGTGCTGCCATGAATAAATATAATTTAGGCGAATTTAAAAATACGGTTATAGATACCATGAGTATGGCGAGAATGCTTTATCCTGAATGGAAAAATCATAAACTATCTACTCTTGTTAAAAATTTAGATGTTCCTTGGGATGAAAATGAACACCACCGTGGTGATTATGATAGTGAAGGTACTGCCATTGCTTTTTATAAAATGAGCAAAGTGTTGTCTAATCGTAATATTGAAACAACAAGAAAATTGTATGATTCAGTAGATCAAGATGCTTTAATGAAATTTTCAAGACCATTTCATATGTGTGTTTTAGTTAAAAATAAAGTTGGTTTAAAAAATTTATTTAAGATTATTAGTTTTGCTAATACGAAATATTTATATCGTGGTGATCAAGCAAAACTTCCAAGAAAGGAACTTAATAAACTAAGGGAAGGACTTTTATTTGGTAGTGGCTGTGTTAATGGCGAAATATTTGAATCAGCTTTCACTAAAGAAGATGAAGAACTTGCCAAAATGATGCAATATTATGATTATATTGAGGTTCAACCTCCTGCTGCTTATGCTCATCTATGTGATATGGATTCAAGTACGATAAAATCTATGGCTGATATTATTACGCATATTAAAAAAATTGTTAAAGTTGCAGAAGAAGCTGGGGTAATGGTATGTGCAACAAGTGATGCTCACCATTTAACTAAGGAAGATAAAATCTATCGTGATATAATTATTGATCAAAGATTCAATGGTAAAGTACACCCATTAAATAGAAATGGTGTAACTATTCCAGATATGCATTTTTATACCACGAGAGAAATGCTTGATACTTTCTCATTCTTAGGCGAAGAAAAAGCGAAAGAAATAGTTATTACTAATCCAACTAAAGTAGCGGATATGTGTGAAATAGTTGAGGTTATAATTGAAACTGGAGGTGTACCATTCTCACCAAAGATTGAAAATTCTGCCCAAATAGTAGAAGACATGGTTTATACCAAAGCTAAAGATTGGTATGGTGATCCGCTTCCTGATAATATTAGAGATAGAATTGAGCAAGAATTAAAAGGTATTATTGGAGGAGGCTTTGATGTAATTTATTTAATTGCCCAAAAACTAGTTAAAAAGAGTAATGATGATGGTTTCTTAGTTGGATCTCGTGGTTCAGTTGGATCATCTTTTGTTGCTACGATGATGGGTATAACTGAAGTTAATCCGCTTCCATCCCATTATCGTTGTCCTAAATGTAAACATTCTATTTTTAAAGATGATAATGGCGAAGATTTAGTTAAAGAATACAGCATTGGTTTTGATCTACCTGATAAAGATTGTCCAAAATGTGGCACAAAAATGATTAAAGATGGCGAAGACATGCCATTTGCAACATTCCTAGGCTTTAACGCTGATAAAGTACCAGATATCGATCTTAATTTCTCTGATTTAAACCAAGCGGCAGCTCATGAATATACCAAAGTATTATTTGGTGAGGATAATGTTTATCGAGCTGGAACAATCGGTACAACGGCTGAAAAAACGGCTTATGGTTATGTTAGAAAATATTGTGAAGATAAAAATATTGTCATGCGGAATATTGAAGTAGAGCGTCTTGCCCAAGGTTGTGTTGGTGTAAAAAGAACGACTGGTCAACACCCTGGTGGTATTGTAGTTATTCCAGGATATATGGATGTTTATGATTTTACGCCTTATCAATATCCTGCTGAAGATGTTGATGCTAACTGG
>CANPZJ010000085.1 GCA_947588795.1 uncultured Bacilli bacterium | reverse complement strand
GTTAAGTGAGTTTACTCACTAAATGTACTTTCAGTACCTAACCTAAGCCACGTACTTTTAGTGCGTGGTAGTTGACAAATCAGCACTTTTTTCATATAATTTAACATGGTACATTTTATTTATGGAGTTTATTAAGCCGTGGGAAAGTTTAATAGATAACATAATGAAAGGAATTTATTATGAAAACATTTATGCAAACAAAAGAAACAGTTGAAAGAGATTGGTATGTAATTGATGCAGCTGGTAAAACTTTAGGTCGTGTTGCTACTAAAGCTGCTCATATACTTCGTGGTAAACATAAACCAACTTACACTCCACATGTTGATTGTGGTGACAATGTTATCGTTATTAATGCTAGTAAAGTAGTATTAACTGGTAATAAGTTAGAAGACAAGAAATATTATAATCATTCAGGATATCCAGGAGGCCTTAGAGAAAGAACTGCCAAAGTTATGCTTGAAAGTTATCCAGAAGAAATGCTTGAAAGAGCAATCAAAGGAATGCTTCCACATAATAGATTAGGTAGAGCTATGGGTAAAAAGTTATTTGTTTATGCTGGTAGTGAACATAAACATGAAGCTCAAAAACCAAAGGCACTAGAAATTGATTAGGAGGATTTATGGCAAATAAACAAGTATGGACTGCAACTGGTAGAAGAAAAAGATCAGTAGCACAAGTTAAATTAGTTGGTGGAACTGGTAAAATTACTGTTAATGGTAAAGATGTTGAAGAGTATATGCCATTTGCTACATTAGTAATGGATTTAAAACAACCATTAGTAGCTACTAATAATGAAAATAGATTCGACATTGATATTACTGTTAATGGTGGTGGTTTCTCAGGTCAAACTGGTGCTATTAGACTTGCTATTACTAGAGCATTATTAAAATTTGATGAAAATACAGATCAAACAAGAGAAGATAGTTATAGACATATTTTAAAAGCTCAAGGTTTTGTTACTAGAGATCCTAGAGTTAAAGAACGTAAGAAATATGGTTTAAAGAAAGCACGTCGTGCTCCACAATTCAGTAAACGTTAATATAATTTCAATGTGTTTCAAAAAGTCCTTAGGGACTTTTTCTTTTGCTAAAAATAATTTTAATTTATATGGTATAATAAAAAAGAAAAGTATTATTAAATAATTTAGTTTAAAAAATGAGGAGTTAAGAATATGAAATTTGAAAAAGAAATAACTGTTGAGATTAATACTAGTCTTAAAAATCTTGAAAGCATTTTGAAAGAAAACAATTTTAAAATAAAAGAAATATATGATATAAACGATATCTATTTATTAAATAAAAATATTGAAAAAAGTAATAATACTTTGGAATTATTAAAAAATTGTGTTTTGATTAGACATATTATTGAAAAGAATAAAGAATATAAAATGATTACTTATAAATATAAAGATTATAATGATAAAAATGAAATAATTAAGCAAGGCAAAATAAATTGTTATATAGATTCAATAGATGAAGCTGAGCAATTATTTAAATATTTAAACTATGAAAAATTGTTAGAAATATATGACCATTCTTTCGTATATGCTAATGATGAAGATGAATTTGTTGTTCAAAGTGTTAATAATAAACATATTTATATAGAAGTAGAAGATAAATGTCATTATATAGATAAAGAGTACAAAAATATTGAAGAGATGAAAAAAGTAATTAACAAATATAATATTTCAATTAAAAATAATGATTATTTTGTAAAAAAGGCCGAAGTTGAAATGTTAGAAAATAATCATATTAATTAAAAAATATAAATTATTAAAAGAGGTATAATAATGAATAAAATATTAATTGTTAGACATGGTCAAACCGATTGGAATGTTAAAGGATTATTACAAGGAACTACAGATATCGAATTAAATGAAGAGGGCATTAATCAGGCAAAAGAATTAGCTAAAAATTTAGATTTTAGTAAAATTGATATTTGCTTTTGTTCACCTTTAAAAAGAACCAAACAAACTGCTGAAATATTAGTGGGTAATAAACTAAAAATAATTTATGATTCAATGATAGTAGAAAGAGGCTTTGGTGATTATGAAGGAAAATCAATTGACTTTGATTTAATTAAACAACAATGGAATTATAAATTAAATGATAGTTCACATAATATAGAAAGTTTAAAAGATTGTTTATCTAGAGCTAAACAATTTTTGGATAAAATTAAAAAAGAATATCCTAACAAAACAATTTTAATAATTTCCCATGGTAGTTTTATAAAAGCCTTACATTTTAATTTAATAGGATATGATGAAAATACAGATTTTTTATCATTTAACCCAAAAAATTCCGTTGTTTATAAATATGAAATGAATTAAATGTGAATTGAGTTATATTTTAAATATATAAAATGACGAAAGTGTTTGCAACTTCATCAATTTACTAATTGGTATTATACATGCTATAATAAAATAAATTAAATTTTATTTAGGAAATGATAAATATGAATAGTAATTTGATGGTTAAAAGTATTTTATTTGAAAGAGATAAGGTTGAAAGTTTTGAAAAATATCCCTTTAATATTAAAACAGTAAAAGATTTTACGGAATTGAAATTAGAATCACCAGTAACTTTTTTAATTGGTGAAAATGGCATAGGTAAATCTACTTTTATTGAAGCAATTGCAATTGCTTTAGGTATGCCATCTGAAGGTGGTACTCAAAACTTTACTTATAGCACTAAAAATACTACTTCAGTTTTATCTGATTATTTAAGAATAATTACTTTTAATTCTCCTAAAACAAAATTTTTTTTGAGAGCGGAAAGTTTTTATAATTTTTCCACTGAAGTTCAAAGATTAGTAGAAGAAGATGGATATTATAATTTATATAAATCATATGGTGGTAATCTTCATGAATGCTCTCATGGAGAATCATTTATAAAATTAGTTAAAAATAGATTTACTGATAATGGTTTATATATTTTAGATGAACCTGAAGCTGCCTTATCGCCCCAAAGTCAACTTACTTTATTGTGTTTAATTGATGAGTTAGTAAAAAAAGGGAGTCAATTTATTATTGCAACTCATTCGCCTATATTAATAAGTTATCGAGATGGTGTAATACTCGATTTAAACAACAATTTTAAAAAAACAAAATATGAAGAAACAAGCATTTATTTGTTATATAAAAGATATTTAGATGATGCTTTAAATATGCAAAATAAATTATTTGATGATTGATTATTAACAAAAATATTAGTATAATTATTTTAACATCTTATAAAGAGCGATGGAG
Source organism: uncultured Bacilli bacterium (assembly GCA_947588795.1). Classification (GTDB taxonomy): domain Bacteria; phylum Bacillota_I; class Bacilli_A; order RF39; family UBA660; genus SIG200. The sequence goes on along the minus strand of CANPZJ010000085.1, from coordinate 186 downwards.
GGACTAGCCCGATGAAGTCGCACCAACCTATTTAGTTAGGTGGTAATGCTAGATCTATAAGATAACTTTATACTCAAGGTTATCTTGGGTGTTTTTTTATGAGATGCTAGATAGTGTGAAAAGTTTTATGGAAAACAAGATACACTAGATGAAAGAAGATATTAAAATGAAAATTTTAATATAAAT
>CANPZJ010000084.1 GCA_947588795.1 uncultured Bacilli bacterium | reverse complement strand
ACATACTACAAAATTAAGATGAATTAACTTGTATAAATAAAAAAAATATAATATACTAAATGTATAGGAAATGTGTATTCACATCGCCTTATTAGTTCGCACGATGCTAATGAACTAGTATTCCTATTAGTTCACAGGCATCTTTTATTTTATCAACTAGTAAAACTAATATCAAAAACAAAATAATAATTACTAGGACTTTATTCCAAGTCTTCGCTTTCATTAACCATCACCGCCCTTTCTAGGAAACCAAAACCCCCTAAAAAAGTTAAGCTAAGGCGATGCCATTCACACTTCCATAAGTCTCTATTAAAATATAAAAGAGAATATATGTAAAGAATAATCGTCCGACAATATTCGACACTGAAAAATTATTTACAACTTTTATTAAATAAACATATTTGTTATAATTAATTTGGAGAGTGATAAATATGACTATTTATATTGCCTGTGATCATTTAGGAGTAGAAATTAAAAAAGAAATATTTAATTATTTACAAAATAAGAATGTTGATATAAAAGAAATTGGTATTCCTAATAGTGATTATGATGATTATCCTGTATTTGCTTTTAAATTAGGAAAGTTAGTAAGAGATAATAAAGATTCTTTAGGTATTTTAATATGTGGTAATGGTGTTGGTATGTCAATTGCAGCTAATAAAGTAAAAGGTATTCGTTGTGTTAGAGCAACATCTGTTGAAGATGCCTTTAAAGGTAAAAATCATAATGGCGCAAATGTTCTTGCCATTGGAGCTAATCTAGGTATAGATTTAGCTAAAGAAATAGTTGATACATTCATTGAAACAGAACCTGCTTCAATTCCAAGATATTTAAAAAGAATTGATAGTATCATAAAATACGAAAATGGGGAATATAATGAAATATAAGATGTATTTATATGCTATATTTCTATTTTTAAGTATATTTGCTTTATCAGGTATTAATTTTAATAGCATAATGAAAAAAAATAAAGCGGTTGAAGCTAAAATATTATTTATGTGTTTAAGTATTGCGTTATCTTATTTGTTAACTAATTTTGTCGTAGATTTTCTAAATTTATAAAGGAGAATAGCAATGCAAAATAGAATACTTCTAGTAATAACCATAGTTTTAAGTTTAATATTAGTATTTTTAAGTAGTAGTACCCATACTACTTTTTTTAATACTAAAGCAAATAAAAAGATAAGTGTTTTAGATGCAAAAACAAATAATATTAGTAAATTAGAATTAGAAGATTACATTGTTGGTGTAGTAGCAGCCGAAATGCCTGCCTCTTTTAATGATGAAGCTCTAAAAGCTCAAGCGGTAGCTGCTCGTACTTATGCTGCTTATAAAATTGCGAGTAGTAACAAAACTTATGATGTGGTAACAGACGTTTCTAACCAAAGTTATATTACAGTTGATGAGATGAAAAATAAATGGCTTAATGATTTTGATAAGTATTATACTAAAGTTAAAAATGCCGTTAATGCTACTAATGGCGAGATTATGTATTATAATGATGAAATAGTGGAAGCTTATTATTTTGCAATGAGTAATGGTTTTACGGAAGATGTTAGTTTAGTTTTTAGTGAAGATAGAGATTATTTACAAAGTGTACCATCAACTTATGATAATAACAATTTAAAAAATTTTACTGTCGCGAAAGAATTTACTAAAAATGAAATATGTGAAAAATTACAAGTTAGTTGTGATAATTTAACTTTTACCGATATTAAAAGAAGTAATACTAACAGGGTTAATACATTAATGGTAAATGGTAAAGAATTTAAGGGTACTAATTTTCGTACGCTTCTTGGCCTTAGATCAACTGATTTTGATATAGATGTAAATGGAGATAAGATAATTATTACCACAAAAGGTTATGGACATGGCGTTGGTATGAGTCAATATGGGGCCAATGGAATGGCAAATGCTGGTTATACTTACGATAAAATTTTAAAATATTATTATAAAAATGTTGAAATTGCTCCTATTTAAGTATAAAGATTAAAAATTAGTTAATACTTTAAGTAGGACGGTGAATTAATGAAGAAGAGAAAGTTAAAAGGATTTGTCTTACCTACTTTGTATTTACTAATTACAATAAGCATTTTTACAGGAGTTATCTTACTTGGTCATGATTTATCATTAACATCTAAAGATTATAATTATGGAACCGATATTTTAGATGATAATGTTGAATCTGTGATAGTAGAAGATACTGTTGCAAGTAGTGATATTGCATCTCCAGTTGCAGAAGGTGAAGGAGAAATAAGTGTTCACTATTATAGTAAAGATGCTGATGAAGCTACTCAACAAAAAAGTTTAATCTTCTATGAAAATACTTATTTACCTAATACGGGGATTCTATATTCAGCTGATGATGAGTTTGAAGTAAAAGCAGTTGCTGATGGTAAAGTAAGTGAAATACTTGATGATGAATTTTTTGGTAAATGCATTGTTATTGAACATAATCCAAGTGTAAGAACATATTATTATGGCCTAGATAATATTGAAGTATCAGTTGGTGATGAGGTTGCTAGCCAAACAATTTTAGGCACTAGTAAAGTAAACGAAATAATGAATACCAAAAAGACTTTCCTATTTGAAGTATATCGCGACAATAAACTTATGAATCCAGAAGAATTTATTGGTACAAAAATTACTGATTATACAAAAAATTAATCCTTTAAGGATTTTTTTCTTAAGGAGAAGACAATGGAAAATATTTTATACTTAGATGATTATATAAATTTTTGGAATAAAAAGTTAAATAAAATATTAGTAATTAAACCATATAAGGATACTCTTTTAAATGGCAAAATAATTGATAGAGATAAGTTTATAAAAAGATTTAGTAAAATAATAATAGATAATAAATTAAATAAGAATATTTTTAATAATACGATTACAATTATTATAAATTCTAGTTATACCAAAGAAGATAAAAGATTATTAACAAATGTATTTGAAGAATTAAACTATAAAAACATTAAATTTGTAAATGAAATAAATTATTTAAATGTTAATAAAAATAATTTAATTCTTAATTATAATGATACTTACTTTTATTTCTATTATCAAAATTATAAAGGTAATATCGATATGTTAATGTTACCAAATAATAATATAACAAGTGAGTTTATTACTGATTATATTAAATTATTAAAAATGAAAAATGTCTATTTGTTTGGTAAATCATTTTTAGATATAATAAGTAAGTTAGATAAAGAAAAAATTAATTATTATTACTATGAAGAAAGTGCTAATTTAATACTAAATTTAATTTTACAAAATCTGTAAAGTGCATATAAATATTCAAAAAGCACTTTTCTTTTTCTAAATATTTTGATATTATGTTAAAGTCCCACGGTAAAAAAATGTCGAATTTTGGCATACGATTTTTCTTGAATTTAAATAGTGATAATGTCATAATTTAATTGAAGAAAAGAGGTGGGAAGTATGCAAGGAAAAGTAAAGTGGTTCAACAATGATAAAGGTTATGGATTTATTGAGTATGAAGATTTAGATGATATTTTTGT
>CANPZJ010000083.1 GCA_947588795.1 uncultured Bacilli bacterium | reverse complement strand
AAATAGATTTAAAAAACAAAATAATAACATTACCTAAATTAAAAGAAGTCAAAATAAGAGGATATCGAAATTTAGAAACAATAAAAGGTAGAATAATAAATGCAACTATTGAACATATTGCTAATAAATATTATGTATCAGTATGTGTAGAAGAAGAAATAACTTGTGTTAAAACTAATACTTCTTCAGTAGTTGGAATAGATATGGGAATAAAGAATTTAATTACTACAAGTGAAGGAATAAGTTATGGAAATCCCAATTATTTAAAAAAATATGAAAGAAAGATAAAAGGATTACAAAAAGGATTATCAAGAAAAACAAAAGGAAGTAACAACTATAATAAATACAAAATAAAACTTCAAGAAACATATAGAAAGTTACAAAATGCAAGAAGAAAAACTAATGAAGAAATAGTAAGTAAAATAATTAAAGATAATGACATAATAGTAACTGAAGATTTAAGCATAACCAATATGATAAAGAAAGCAGATAAATTTCTAAGAAAAAACATTATTAATTCCACAATGAGTGACATAATAAGAAGACTAAAATATAAATGTGAATGGTTAAATAAAAAATTAATACAAGTAAATAGGTATTATGCTAGTAGTCAAATATGTAGTAGTTGTGGAAATAAAAATAAAATAATGAAAGATATAAAAATAAGAGAATATAAATGTCCAAAATGTGGAATAGAGATAGAAAGAGATATAAATGCCAGTATAAATATAATGTATGAAGGAATAATAAGTTACTATAAAGAGAGATATCAAAATTAAAAAAAGATTTAAAAATAAGTACGGCAGCGACTGTCGGAAATATGGTCTGTGGAGGAGTGAAATCCTAAGAAACAGAAAAGATAAACCGTGAGGCTTATCAAAGTGAAATGAAATAAATTTTAATTTATTGAATTTTACTTTTGTTCACACTTTTATTGCAAAAACATTAATTAAAACATAGACGGTAATTAAAATTTCGCTTATAATAAATAAAAAGGAAGTGTTATCATGAAATTAAAAGGAAGTTTCTTTTATACTTTAAGAGAAGATGCCAAAGATGAAGAAAGTAAAAGTGGCAATTTATTAGTACGCTCTGGTATGATTAAAAAAGTGGGTGCAGGTATTTATATGTATCTTCCTTTAGGTCTAAAAGTTTTAGATAATATTAAAAAAATTATTAAAGAAGAAATGGATAAAGCAGGTGCAGAAGAAGTTTTAATGCCTAGTTTAATACCAAGAGAATATTATGAAGCATGTGGTAGGGTTGAATCACTTGGTGATAGTATGTTTAAATTAGAAGATCGCTATCATAAACCTTATGCTCTAGGGCCAACTCATGAAGAGTTATTTACTTATGCTGCCAAAAATGTTATCAGAAGTTATAAAGATATGCCTTTTACTATTTATCAACAAGCCGATAAATTTCGTGATGAACCACGCCCAAGATATGGTCTTATTAGAGTAAGAGAATTTGTTATGAAAGATGCTTATTCTTTTGATCGTGATGAAGAAGGGTTAGATAAATCTTATCAAATAATGCGTAAAGCTTATAATAATATTTTTGATCGGATGGGAATTGATTATAAAATAGTTAGAGCTGATACTGGCGTAATGGGTGGTTCCTTGTCAGAAGAATATCAAGCGGTTACGGATATTGGGGAAGATGTTTTAGTATTATGTGATCATTGTGATTATGCTTCTAATTTGGAAGTTTCTGAAGTTGTAAGTAAAGATAAAGAAAGGGTAGAAGAACTAAATTTAGAATTAGTTGAAACACCAGATAAAGAAACAATAGAGGACGTTTGTGCTTATTTAAACATAGATGTTAAAAATTCAGTTAAGGCTTTACTTATGAAAGTTAATGATGAATTAGTAGTATTCTTTGTAAGAGGAGACAGGGAACTTAATTTAACTAAGGCATGCAAATTACTTGGTGTATCTGAAATTAATTTTGCCGGAGATGAATTAATTGCGACAAGTAACGCTGTCCCTGGTTATACTGGTCCAATTGATTTAAATGCCAAAATCGTAATTGACAGAGAAATCCTTACAATGCATAATTTCTGTTGTGGTGCTAATAAAAAGGGATATCATTATATTAATGCCAATGTTAAAAATTTTAAATATGATATAGTTGGTGATATCGTAAATGTTAAAGAAGGGGATACTTGCCCAGTTTGTGGTGGTAAACTTTACTTTAAAAAAGGTATTGAAATAGGTAATATATTTAAACTTGGAACTAAGTATTCGGAAAAATTAGGCTTAACTTATTTAGATGAAAACAATAAATCTCTACCAGTTGTAATGGGATGTTATGGTATTGGAGCAGGTCGTATTCTTGCTTCTATTATTGAACAAAATAATGATGATAATGGAATGATTTTACCAGTGTCTATTGCTCCATATCAGGTATGTATTGTTATAGTAGATACAAAAGATGATAAACAAGTAGAAGAAGCAAATAAAATATATGAAGAATTAACTAATAAAGGTATTGATGTTTTACTTGATAATCGTGATGAGCGAGTAGGAGTTAAATTTAAAGATATGGATTTAATAGGTATACCTTTAAGAATAACTATTGGTAAAAAAATAAGTGATAATATTGTTGAAGTTAAACCAAGAAGAGATAAAGAATTTAAAGAAATTAATTTAACTGAATTAGATAATTATATAACTGATTTTTTAAGTAAATAATTATAAAATTGATAAGGAGAAAAAATGGATATTAGTAAAATAAAAAAAGCATTAATTGAACAAAAAAATATAAATTTATCAGGTAATTTGTATCATAAAACTCAATTAGATTTTGCATACAATACTAATCATATTGAGGGGTCAACTATTACTCCAGATGAAACTGCTAGTATTTATGATACTGGTACTATATTAACTAGTAAAGATAAAGTTATAGTTTTAAAAGATGCTACAGAAATTAAAAATCATTTTACTTTATTTAAATATATGTTAGATACAATTAAAGATAAAATGACTGAAGATATGATTAAAAAATTTCATTTCATTTTAAAAGATGGTACTTTAACTGATAATGAAAAAGAATGGTTTAATGTTGGTGAATATAAATCTAAAAAGAATTTTGTTGGTAATATTACTACTACACTTCCTAAAGATGTAGCCAAAGACATGAATGATTTATTAGAATGGTATGATAAAATACCCAAGAAAACTCTTGAGGATATAATAGAGTTTCATGTAAAATTTGAGCGCATTCATCCATTTCAAGATGGTAATGGTCGAGTTGGTAGAATGATTATATTTAGAGAATGTCTATATAATAATATAATGCCATTCTATATTGAAGACAGAAATAAAGAATTTTATATAAGAGGTATAAAAGAATATCAATTAAATAATGAAAAAGGTTATTTAATTGATACTTGTTTAAATAGTCAAGATAATTATGAAAAATTAGTAAAATATTTTTTAGAATAAGGTTGTAAATTTTTAAAAACAAAAATGACGTTACACTATAAAGGTTAGTGTCTTATTTTTTTACAAATTTATAATATTGGATTTAAGATTCAATTTTATTTTCTGGTTAATTTTGGTTTGTAAATCCGAAATGGAAATCCGAAATGATAAAAAAATCTAACTTTTAGCGAAAAATTGTAC
>CANPZJ010000082.1 GCA_947588795.1 uncultured Bacilli bacterium | reverse complement strand
TTAAAAGATTATATTGATAAAGGTAAGTTTTTAAAAGGTGAAGGTACTATCGAATATAAAGATATTAAAGATGAATATATTAATTATGTTATTAGTCATTTAAAATTTGGTAAAAAACAAATTAAAGTTGTTTTAGATCCTGCTAATGGTACTACTTCTTGTATAGCAAGAGATATATTTTCTAAATTAAATCTTGATCTAACTATTATAAACGAAGAATCTGATGGTACTTTTCCTAATCATCATCCCGATCCATCTATTGAAGAAAATTTACAACAATTAAAAGAAAAAGTTAAAGAAATAAATGCTGATATAGGTATTGGTTTTGATGGTGATGGGGACAGAATTGGTATTGTTAACGAAAAAGGCAATATGGTACCAATTGAAGCATATGCCGTAATTATTTTAAGAAATATAATAGATAAAGTTAATAATAAAAAATTCTTATATGATCCAAAATGTTCCGATAATTTTAAAGATGAAATTGAAAAATTAGGAGGTACTCCAGTCATATGTCGTACTGGCACTAGTTATACCCAAGAAAAAGTATTAAGAGAAAACATTCCTTTTGGTATCCAATATGTTGGCCATATCTCTTTAAATGATCGCTTGTTTAGTACAGAATCTGCGATGTACTCTTCTCTAAGATTAATTGAAGTGCTTTCTAAAACCGATAAAACCTTAAGTGAACTCGTTGCTACTGTTCCAGTATATTTTAATTCACCAGAAGAAAAATTTGCTTCAACTGATGATAAAAAATATCAAGTAATTGAAAATATTAAAAAATACTGTGATGAAAAAAATTATTATTATTTAGAAATAGATGGTTTAAAAGTTTTATTTAAGGATAGTTGGGCTTATGTTAGAGCAAGTAATACAGGGCCAAACATCACTTTAAGATGCGAATCAAAAGTGCAAAAAGATTTAGATAACTTAGTTAAATTATTTAAAACATTAATTGATATATATAATAAAAAATAGTCAATTGACTATTTTTTATTTACCATAAGGAACTACTCCTGTTAAAGTAAAATTGTTAAAGATATATTCTATATCATCATTAATTAATTCTTTATATTTATTTTCAAAGTGGAATGTATACTTTTTCCCTTTTTTTAAAATATCTTTGCTTTGTCTATCCACTACTCTTTTTATCGTAGTTTTATTCTTACCATCACTTATAGTAAGTTCTAAAGTATATTTTTTTGTTTCTTTATTTTCCTCTAATACTTTAATTTTATCTATAGTATAATCTTTCGTAAATTTTTCACTATTTTGATAAATTGGTTTACCACAAGCACCATTTTTAAAAGCATCTGTTGTATTAATACTTTGGGCAAAATAAATATCTCTATTACCAGCATCGGTATTACATCTAATAATAGTTAATTTATCAGTAAATAAATCATCATTATCTTTTACCTCATAAATAGTGGTACCACCATCATATAATTTTTTAACTTTTTCTAAATGTTTATCTAAATCATTAAATAAATTATCAATATCTTTATAATTACCAATAAAATCTTTTAAAGTAGTATTATCTTTAAATTTAACTTCATTTAAATTATATAAATATACCTTATTATTAACAAAAGACATATATTCTTTTACTATTGGTTCACTAATAACAATTTTATTTTCATCAACTTTTACTTCTTTATGAAATACATATCTTTCTAAAACTAAGCCTAGGATAAACCCAATTAAAAATATTACAATAGTAATTAAAATATAAGTTAATTTATCATCTTTTTTCTTAATTTTTTTCATTATTTTTCCCTTTCATTTAAAAACATTAACAAACCTTTTAATAAATCTTTAAATGATTCTTTTATCTCTAACTCATCTATTTCGACTAAAGCATCACTATATAGATTTTCTAAATATTCATTAGCATAATCTAAACTGCCACTTTTAATAAGTAGATTTTTTATTTTTTGTAAATCACTTTCAGAAATATATTTATTACCATAAATTTTTAAGAATTCATTTTTATATGGAGTATTTATAATATGAGAATATAAAATAGTTTGTTTAAATTCTGAAATATCTGAAGTAGTTGCTTTTCCTAATTTATTGGATGAGGCAAAGATACCTAAAATATCATCTTTTATTTGGAAAGATACACCTATTTTATCTAAGATACTAAATAATTTATCATCTATTTTTTGGCCACCTAAAGCATAACCTAAGGCAAATGGACCAATAATGGTATAATAACTAGTTTTTAAATGATAGATATTTAAAATATCTTCTTCCTCGATTCTTTTTAAATCATATTTACCTAGAAAAGGAAGAGCTACATCAATTATTTCCCCTTTAATAGTTTTAATAACTACATCATTAAATATTTCTAAGACACTTCCTAAATTAGGATTATCTTGATAACTTTTAACAATTAATTTATTGGCTTCATAAAAGCCAAAATCCCCAGAACAAATAGCCAGAGAATTAGCAAGTTTCAAAACATCATTAAAATATATTTTATCATTACTTAAATTTAGATAATCTTTACATATTCTTCTTGGAATAGTTTCTTTACCTCTTCTAAGTTTTGCATTATCTATAATATCATCATGAATTAAAATAGCAGTTTGAAACATTTCATAAGCATAAGATAAATTTAAATAACTATGATCATCTTTACTCGTGACTAAAATATAACCTAAGGCAATTAAAATACCTCTTATATATTTACCATCTTGATTTAAATCTTCGAAATGATGAATTAGATCTTGGACAATAACATTATCATTATTATCTATTAAATTGTTATTAATATTTTCTTGACCATTTTTTAGTATTTGTAAATGTTCTTTATAAAAAATTAAAAATGCTAAAATATATTTATAATTATATATTTCTTTTAAAGGGGTTGAGGAACCACCAGTAATACCAATATTCATTTTACTAGTTATATCATTACACATTACAAAATTAATAAACCCTTTTAAATCAGAAAATTTATAAGTTTGGGTGATTAACACTAAAGATAGTCTTATATTTTCGGTATTACTAGAATTAGCACCGCCAATTACAAACATTAAATCACATTTTTGGGCTAACTTTTTACTACTTTCTAAAATATTTGATACTGCCTTACATGTCGCATCATAAACTTCTATATTACTTTTACCAAATTTATTTTCAAGTAAACTTAATACTCTTTTAAAAGTATTGGGATTAACTGTAGTTTGACAAGTAACAAATATTTTTTTATTAGTATTTTTGATATCTACTACCGAAACTTCATTATCTAAAATAACACCTTTATTTTGACACCAACCATTAGTACCAATTACCTCGGGATGAAGCTTATCACCAATAATAAATATATCGTAACCATCATTAAATTTTTGATAAACCTCATCATGAATTTTTTTAACTTTAGGACAAGTTGCATCATAATATTCAATGTTATTCTTATCTAAATAATCATAAGTATCTTTACCTTCACCATGTGCTCTAATAATTAAGATATCATCACTTGTAACATCTTTTAAATTATCTGTAGTAATAATACCTAATTCATCTAATTCTCTAATAACATCTTCATTATGTAATATTTCTTTATAAATATATATTTGTTTGGGATTATCTTTTGCTTGTTCTCTTTCATATATTTCATAAACTAACTCTAATGCTTTGTTGGCACCATTACAAGTACCACAGACCTCTGGTATGTATATCATAAAAACCTCCTAAAATGCAAAAAAAGAAATAGA
>CANPZJ010000081.1 GCA_947588795.1 uncultured Bacilli bacterium | reverse complement strand
ATTAACCTTTAAGGGTGTGGCTTGCCTTGGGCAAGCCATCAAAAAACCACTCGTTAGACGAGTGGGATTAAAAGACTTATAGTAACATGACATCTCGCGTGCTATAATATGGAGCGTTCAAGCCCATATTAAAAGCACGAAAGGAGAGATGTCATGGCTAAAAGTTTAGCACATACAAAGTATATGTGCAAGTATCATATTGTATTTATCCCAAAATATAGGAGAAAAATAATATACAATAAGTTACGAAAAGAGATACAAAAATATATAAAAGATTTATGTAAATGGAAAGGAGTAGAGATAATAGAAGGTCACATGATGCCAGACCATGTTCATTTGTTAGTAGAAATACCACCAAGAATAAGTGTATCAAGTTTTATGGGGTATTTAAAAGGAAAAAGCAGTTTAATGATATTTGATAAGAATCCAAATTTAAAATATAAGTTTGGAAATAGAAACTTTTGGGCAACTGGATATTATGTGAGTACAGTAGGATTAAATGAAGCAACAATCCGAAAATATATAAGAGAGCAAGAAAATGAAGATATAATGGAAGACAAATTGTCAAAGAAGGAATACGAAAACCCTTTTAAGGGTCTGCTAAAGTAGTCATTACACTGGGCTTGAACGGAGAGAAAGTCAACCTCCATTTGCGGGTTGGTAGATATTAGGGCCTTATAGGCCATGTTAAAACCACGCCTTTTAGACGTGGTTTTTATTATATATTTTTATTTCATATTATTAATTGGGGTGTTATAATAGGTTTGTGATGTGTTATGAAATTATTAATTGTGTTATTTATTAGTTTATTTTTAATGGGATGTGAAGAAAAAGTTTATGAAGATCCTAAACAAGATTATATAAGTGTGGCTTTAGAAAATACTAATGTTTATAGCGATGTTCATTTAAATGATATCCTAGTCAATGATAAAAATGTGGAAGTACTTAGTAAAAATTATCAAATAGATACTGATGAACTAGGAGAAAAAGAATATGAAATTTATTATCGAGTAGATAAAAAGAAATATGTTTACAAATATAGAGTGAGAGTAGTAGATAGTGAAGCCCCAATTGTTTTTAGTGGTGTAAGTAAATCAGTAAAAGTAGGTTATAATGAAGATTTATGTGATTTAATTACTTATGGTGATAATTATACTGGAGATATTAAATGTGAAATTACTGGTGATTATGATTTAAATAAAGCTGGTACTTATAAACTTCATTATAAATTAAGTGATTCATCTAATAATACTAAAGAAGTTAATGTTACTTTAACTGTCTATAAACCAAGTACTGGTGGAAATACTAGTACACCATCTACACCAGCTCCTAAAACAGAATTTTCCGATATTTATAAAATGCACAAAAATGATAATACCGAAATAGGTATTGATGTATCTAAATGGCAAGAAGATATAGATTTTAATAAAGTAAAGAATGCTGGAGCAACATTTGTTATGATGCGGATTGGCGTGCAAACTGAAAAAAATGGTGAATTAAGTGTTGATCGTTATTATGAACAAAATATCAAAAAAGCTAAAGAAGCTGGTTTAAAAGTTGGTGTATATTTATATACCATGGCATCTTCTACTAAAGAGGCTAAAGAACATGCTGAATGGGTTGTTAAAACGCTAAATGGTGAAAAATTAGATTTACCAATTGTCTTTGACTGGGAAAACTGGAATAAATGGAATACATATAAATTAAGTTTTCATGAAATAAATGAAATAGCTAATACTTATATGAGCACTGCTAAAGAAAAAGGCTATGAAGGTATGCTTTATAGTAGTAAATTCTATTTAGAAACGATTTGGCAAAATAAAAAAGAATTCCCAGTATGGCTTGCTCATTATACTACAAATGCTAAAACTAGTAGTTATAAAGGTAAATATCAAATTTGGCAACTTTGTAATAATGGTCATATAGATGGCATTAATGGTGATGTTGATATCGATGTATTATATAAATAAAATAAAGGTAGTTAAAAAATAATCTTTAACTACCTTTAATTATTTATAAACATTTAGATGATCTTTGTGCTGTTTGATAACTTTTTTCAAACATTAAGTCTATTTGATCTGTATTATTTCTTAAATTTTGACTTAAATATTCGTTATGATAATTAGTAATGGCATCATCTAAAAGGCTAATTCTATAAGCATCTACATCAGTTCCATATGGTTCATTAAGCCAACTTTCTATCATTTCATTTATTTCTGCATATGATATTTTACTTAATATTTCATTAACTTCATATTTTACAAATGCTTTTTCTTCTTCAGATATTTTTAATTCATCAACACAAATATTAGTCCTTATTTGATGAAATGTCATTCTTTTATCATCAGTATTAAATTGATTTAAATAATCTATAAAATTCATTTTATCCTCTTTCTAATTAACTATTTTAACATAAACTAATTTTAGTTACAATTGCATTATTTATAAATTAAATATTTGCAAGTAAATGTCAAATAGTACTTAAATAAATTTATAAAAAATAAGGTAAATGCTATAATAAGTGTATAAGGAGATAAAAATTTATGAAATGTGTAGCGATAAAAGGGGTTAAAGAATTTGAAGTAAAAGAAATTGAAAAACCTGAAAAAGAAGAAGGAAAAGTTTTAATTGAAGTTAAAAAAACAGGTATCTGTGGATCTGATATTCACTACTGGGATTTAGGTATGCCAGAAGGTTTAGTTATGGGCCATGAATATGCTGGTGTAGTTGTAGATAATGGCGGAAGAGATGATTTAAAAGTAGGAGATAGAGTTACAGCATTACCACTATCTCCGTGTGGTCATTGTGAGGCTTGCCTTAAAGGAAATATTCATTATTGCACAGAAACTTGGACACACGCTAGTGGACTTTCTTTAGATAATCCTGGAGGTTTAGCTCCTTTCTTAAAAGTAAGAAGTGATATGGTATTTAAACTTCCAGATAATATGAGTGATGAAGAAGGTGCTTTAGTTGAACCAACTGCGGTTGGCTTCCATGCACTAAATCTTGCAAATGTAGATGTTGGTGATAATGTTTTAGTAGTAGGTGGTGGCATTATTGGTTTAGTTTCTGCGATGTTTGCTAAAAAAAGTGGTGCTAGTAAAGTAGTTGTATCTGAGGCAAATATAGAACGTGGTGAAAAAGCAGTCGAGCTTGGTGTAGCTGATGAATGGATTGATGCTAAAGATGAAAAAGTAATGAATGAATACACTAATCATTTTGATAAAGTTATTGAATGTTGTGGTAATACTCCGGCCGTTAATAGTGCGTTAAAATTAGTAAAACCAGGTGGTACAGTAGTTTTAGTTGGTGTTTCAATGGTTCCACTTAACTTTGCTAGTATTGATGCCGTAATGAAAGAACTTACTTTAATCGGTGCTATTGCTTATACTAAAGAAGAATTTGCTAAATGTATTGATATGATTGCTAACAAAGAAATAGATGTTTTAAAATTTGTTTCGAAAACTATTTCTTTAGAAAAGGTTCAAAGTGCTTATGAAGAACTTACCAGTGGTAAATCAGAATCAATTAAAATTTTAGTTGATCCTAATAAATAGAATAAGAGAAAATTAGTGAAAAACTAATTTTTTTTATATAATAGGAAAGTCATAAAAAAGTAAAACTTTGCATTGACAATCATTTGTTTGCGTGAGACAATTATATTATCCAGGAGGTTATGGTTTATGTTAGTTAATCGTGCATACAAATTTAGAATGTATCCAAATGTAAAACAAGAAGAATTAATAAATAAAACTATTGGTTGTTC
>CANPZJ010000080.1 GCA_947588795.1 uncultured Bacilli bacterium | reverse complement strand
CTATCATATACATTACCTTGTTCATCAGTAATAGCATCTTTAGGTATATTGTTTTCTTCATTATTAATATCTTGCATCTCTTCTAATACTTTATCTTCTCTTTCAGTAGCATCTTGAACCGGCATTTTTTCTTTGATCTCTTCACATTTCTTTTGTAATTCTTCAGCATAATCATATTCTATATTATTTAAACTTAAAGCTGTTTTTTCCTCAGTTTTCAAAAAATAATTACATCTATTATTTAAATCATTAGCAACTTTAACCGAAAAATTCTCTTTTACACGACTACGCATAGCAACCTCTAAAGTTACTGGTTCAATTAACTCCCTTTTTAAAGTATCAGTATAATTTAAATTTTCATTAATATGTTCAAAACTACCTATACTATCTTGATAATTTAATTTTATTTCACAATATTTAGAACCAAAAGAATTATCTTTAACATTAAAATTAATATAAGCTTTTAAATCAGGTGTTTTTTGATTTTTTAAACTATCAATAATTCTATTTTTTAAATCTATAATATTCTCAATACTTAATTCAGAAATACCTTCTTCAGCTAATTTTTCTTTTTCTTCATCACTTAAAGTAGTACTAGTAATAAAATTTCTTAATTGATCCGTATTTTTAATTGTGCCATTTTTAACTAATTTCTTTAACAAATCAAGATATTCATCATAAGTTTTGGGTTTCTCTTGATTTTCCATATCTTTTAACTTTTGTAAATTTTCAATTATAAACTTTAACTCTTCTGGTGTTGGTTTAACTTTAACACCGTTTATTATTTTATATGCTTCATAATTATTATTTTCTAAATTAACAACAAAATTATTACCATTATTATCAGTAAAAGACAATTCTTGCATAATATCAAACCTACTCTATACTAAGTTTACTAAAATTTAAAAATAAGTTCAATAAATTAAAGAATTCTCAAGTAAATAAAATGTTAATAACTATTTGATATCAACTAATTTATTAATCTTTTTTAAATAACTTGAATTATCTAAAATACTTTTCACTACTTTACCATCACTACCTGAGGCATGAATAATATAATGTTTATTATTTTCAACACCAATATACAACATAACATGTCCACTCATATATAGTAAACTTGGATTAGTGCCATCTATCATATTTAACTTTTCTGTATCATTTTTATTTTCTAAGTTAGTAACACTGCCAACACTAGTATTTTGACTTGAAGTATTTCTTGGAAAAATAAAACCAAATATTCGATATAAATTACTAATAAAACTAGAGCAATCAACACCATTATCTTTACCTCCCCAACTATATGGAATATTAATATATGCATTTGCAAGTTTATAAACATTTTCTTTAGTATAAGTTAAATATCCTAAACTAACATCATTATTATTTATAGTTATTTCTTTTCTTTCAACATAACCATTATTACCTTTTATAGGTAACATTAAAACTAAAGTATCTTTATTTACTTTTACTAAAGGTAATTTAACACTCATATCTAAAATATTATCATTAATTTTAAGAGATGGGTTAATAATAATACCAAATGAATTAGTTTTGATAAAATAGTTATAATCAGCATCTGTTGCATATGCAATATCACTTTGTAATACCCAACCAAAGTATGTAGGACTTATCACAAAATACCATAAATTATCTAAACTTTTATGAATTATTAAAACTGGAGTATTAACAAGTAATTCTGTCTCTTGTAATCTATCAAAATCTTTAATATTCTTCTTATCATAAAAAGATACATTAGTAGGAAAACTTCTTAAATTAGTTCTTCTTATTACAATACCTTTTGCAATATTTAAATCAATATTATCTAAATTACAATTATTTAAAATATTATTAATATTACTAATATTATATTCTATATTACCATCATATTTAGGAAACTTTGGTAAATTATAACTTGTTATATAATTTATTATTTCGTCTTTAGTTAAATTATTAATATTATCTATATCATATAAAGCATTAGTTCTTTCTTTAATTTTTTTATTATATTCTTGTATTTCTTGCAAAGTTAAAATTACTTTTTCATCTTCATTTTCTTTAACTATATTATTGTTATTAGAATTGTTATTTTCTTTTGAATCATTAATATTACTAGTAGAATTATTATTTAATTCAATTTTTTCTACTTTTAAACCTTTAGTTATTATTTCATTTAAAGAAATAATATTTCTATCTAAAATACTTTTCAACTTAAATTCATCTCCATTAGAAAATCTTATTAAAATATTAGATAATTTAATACAAGAAGATATATAAATATAATTATCATCTCTATATAATTCTTCTAGTTCATTACTGCATTCTTGATTTAGATACATTATTTCAAAATCTATTTTATTTTTAATATTTACTACTACATCATGAGAATTATTAATATTAAAACTAGATAATAAAATTAAATTTATAATACTAAGTAAAACAATAAAAAAAATATATTTATTAGTCATAATATAACCTCTAAATATATTTTGTTCTATTTTAATTTTTTTATTTGTGTATACATTCTTGAATGGTAACCATTGTTACTATAGAAATTTATTCCTTTATTATTATAAGCAAAAACATCCACTAAAACATATTCGCAATTATTTTCTTTAAAGTAATCTTCCAATTTATTAATTAAGCTTTTACCAACATTTTTAGAACGAGCATCGTTTGTAACTATAAGTTCAGTAATTACTCCTCTTTTGGGACATTTATAATCTAGATAATCATATTTATCAAAAGATGGTATAGTACCCATAATGAGTCCAATTACTTGACTTTCTTCCATTGCTAAATAACATTTACCATTATTATTATTTACATTTTCTAAATCAACTAAAGCCATTTTTTCATAATAATCAGGATGTACTTGATCAAGTGCGTCTTTATCAATTGATACAATATATTCTTCTAATTCTGTTAATAATTTCCTTATATCTTCTAAATATTTATCTTCATACTCAATTATTTTCATTATTAAATATAAAAAATTCTCCTTCCTTAACTTTTTTAATTATGTAATTGTTATTGGTATATTCTGCAATAACATTATGCCAAAAAGAATATGCAATAGGATTATTTTCCATAGGTTCAACTTCCCAATTTCCTTTAAATTTTGTAAATATATCATATGCTACTCTTTTTCCAATATGATTTCTTCTATATTTAGGTAAAATTAAAAATTCAGCAATACTTTTACCATTTTTATTAAATTTTAAATTTTCATTGACTAAAACCATTCCTAAATATTTTTCCTTATCTTTTATAAAATATGCTAATCTATCAGTATCTTTAAAATAGTTATTAAACCAATTATATTCAAAAAGACAATCATCATTAATATCATTATCAATATACTGAGAACCATCATATAAAGCAAATTGAAGTAAGGCATACATTTTCTTCTTTTCGACACTTTTAGCCTCGACTATTTCATAATTCATATTATCACCTTCCAAATTATTTTTTTATTATTCAATCAAATTATTTTCATTAACTTGTTTTTGTAGTAATTCTAATTCTTTAAGATTTTTATTATCTTTTAATGCTTCAATTTGTCTTCTTGCAGAATTATTTAATCTAATAAGTCTTTCTCTTTGTGATAATTTTTCTTCAATCAATATGGCATTAATATTTTGTAAATTATTAAGTATGACTAAGTGTAGTAAATCAGTATAGTCCCTCATATTACCAGTTTGAGCTAATTTTGGATTACTATCTCGCCATTCTTTTGCTGTCATTCCAAATAATGCAACATTTAATACATCTGCT
>CANPZJ010000079.1 GCA_947588795.1 uncultured Bacilli bacterium | reverse complement strand
ATTAAAATAGAACAAATAATAGAATTAATGCAAACTGATTTACCACTACCAGTAGAACCTGCTACTAAAAGGTGAGGCATTTTAGCCATATCAGCCACAATTGGTTTACCCATTAAGTTTTTACCTAAAGTAATCATAATATCGTATTTATTACGCATATTTAAATTAGCTTCTAATATTTCTCTAAATGGTACAGCACTAATACTTTCGTTAGGGATTTCAATACCTATGGTACTTTTTCCAGGAATTGGTGCTTCGATTCTGACATCTTTTGCAGCCAAAGCCAACGCAATTTCTTTATTAATAGATAAAATTCTACTTACCTTTGTACCAGCCGGTACAACTACTTCATATTGCGTAACAGCAGGTCCAACATGAATATCTACAACTTTACCAGTAATTTGGAAATCTTTTAAAACATTTTCTAAGATATCTTTATTTTTTAAAGTATAAGCATCATTTGTATTCTTTTTTGTTGCTTTTACTTCATTTAAAATACTTAAAGGAGGTAATTTATATTTACCAACTATTACTGGTTCTTCTACCTCTTCCACTACTACCGGTTCAACTGGAATTACTTCTTTTACCTCATGCATTTTATTTTTGACATCAGCAAGTGAGGTTATAACTATCTTATCATTCTTCTTTTCTTGAACAGGTATTTCTTTTACAACCTCTTCACTCACATCAGCCAAAGTTGGCTCGTTATTTTCTACCTCATCATCTTCATCACTTAAGGCTTTATTATTTCTAACAAAACTTCTTATCTTATCTAATGCTTCGCTCATTGTTAAATCAAGAAGTAAAACAACACCAACAATACCAGCAATTACTAAAACGATTATTGTACCAGTTCTCGCAAATAAGAAATAAAGACCACTAATGAAAACGGCACCAATAATACCACCACCAATAGCAATGGTTGTATTGCCTGTATCTAAAACTGAATTAGCCATATTAATGGTATGAATACGGTCCATAAATTGATCAAAAGTTATTTTAATAATATCAACGGGATTTTCAATTTTATTTAAGAAAGTAAAATGACTAGCGACTAAAATAACAATCATAATTAAATAGAATCCAATTAAACGTGATGAGAAAAACTTTGGCATTTTTCTTTTAAACACCATAAATAATGCGACAAGTAAAAGATATATATCAAAAACTATCCACCAAGAGCCAAGTAAAAACATGCCAAATTCTTTAATTAAAGTTCCGACATAGCCAAAGCCAAAACCAATTATCCCAACAATTGCTAAAATTAACCCAGTAAGTTCTATACTCATTCCTGGTTTATTTGTCTCTTTTGATTTTTTTCGCTTTGCCATTATAATCACCATCTTAATTATAAACTAAATATCAAATTTTGACAATTAATTCTAGATTTTATATAATTATTTTTGATTCGAGGGATATTATGATTAATGTTGTTTTATTTGAACCAGAGATACCTACTAATACTGGTAACATTATGCGTACTTGTATTGCTACTAATACTCACTTACATTTAATTAAACCTCTAGGCTTTAGTTTAGATGACAAATATGTAAGAAGAAGTGGTGTCAACTATATTGATAAGTGTAAATATACTGTCTATGAAAATATTGATGAATTTTTTCAAAAAAACAAAGGTGAATATTATTTCTTAACTAGATATGGGCATAAACCACATACCTCATTTGATTATAGTGATACATCTAAAAATATTTATTTCTTTTTTGGTAAAGAATCAACTGGTATTCCACCTAAAATATTAAAACCATACATTGATAGATGTTTAAGAATACCAATGACTAGTGATGTTAGAGCCTTAAATTTATCTAATACAGTGGCAATTGTTGTTTATGAAGCTTTAAGACAACAAGGATATCCTAATCTATTATTTGATGAACCACATAAATCTAAAAATTTTATTGAAGAAAGTTAATATTTACTACTAAATATTAGTATGTTATTATTTAGTTAATAAAAATTGTATAGAAATGAGTAGGAAGAATGAAACCTGTATTACACTTTATATTAGCAGTAATTTGTATTTGTATATTCAGTATGTGGATAGCTTATAACAATATTACTTATAAAAAAATTTCTGATATTAAAAATGAAACCTTTAAAAATAATTTTATTAATGTCTTAAAAGAAATTGAATGGGATCCTGATAAAGCAATATTTTTAATTGAAGAAGAAGACTGTGATATGATAATATGTTATAACTTTTTTTATGAAACTACTCGTTATTTTGTAACTGCTTATCCTAATGGTGAAATTTATTCTATAAGTGCTTCAAAACATCCTAATGGTAATTATATATACTTAAATGAAAATGAAGTAAAATAAATTATATTGAAGAAAATTATTTCTTCATTTTTTTATATTATTTGTAACCTTTTCTAAAATTTCGCATATATTATATGGTCTAAAATTTATCTCTACCCCATATATTTTACTAGGTGACTTATGATAAATTATAATGGTCTTAGTAATGATGAAGTTATTGAATCAAGAAAAAAATATGGTACTAATGAACTTGCCAAAGTAAAACAAAAAAATTTTTTAAGGCTTTTACTGGAGTCATTAGGTGATCCGATTATCAAAATTCTTTTAATTGCCCTTGCTATCAAACTTTTATTTATTTTTTCAAAATATGATTGGTATGAAACAATAGGGATTGCTATTGCCGTAATGCTGGCATCATTTATTTCGACTATTTCTGAATATGGTAGCGAAGCTGCCTTTAAAAGACTACAAAATGAAGTCAGTAAAATTAAAGTTAAAGTGTTAAGAGATAACAAATTACAAGAAGTAATAATTAATGAAATTGTCGTTGGTGATATTGTGGCTCTTGCAACAGGTGATTCAATTCCTGCTGATGGAATGCTAATAAGTGGTTCTATTTCTTGTAATGAGGCATCCCTAACTGGTGAATCTAAAGATATTAAAAAAAATACGAAAGAAAATAATCTTTTCAGGGGTTCTGTTGTAACTGCTGGCAATGGCAAAATGCTGGTTAAAAAAGTTGGTAACAATACTGAATACGGCAAAATATCTTTAGAAATTCAAGATAAAGATCCAACTTCTCCTTTAAAAACCAGACTATATCATTTAGCCAAAATAATTAGTAAAATCGGTTATATTGGGGCTTTTATTGTTTCTTTGTCTTATTTATTTAACAAAATAGTTATTGAAAATAATTTTGATTTAGAGTTAATTATGACTACTATCACAACTCCTAAAGTTATTTTAAATTATCTTATCTATGCTCTTACTCTATCTGTAACCATTATAATTGTGGCGGTTCCAGAAGGTTTACCCATGATGATTACTTTAGTATTATCATCTAATATGAAAAGAATGCTTAAAGATAATGTTTTAGTAAGAAAACCAATCGGTATTGAAACAAGTGGTAATATTAACTATCTTTTAACTGATAAAACTGGTACTCTTACGAAAGGTATTCTAGAAGTAACTAGTTTTATTTCACCCGATTTAAGAGTATTTAAAAAAGATAATGATTTAAAGACTACTAAAATATATGATGATATTTATAAAGCCATTATTTTAAATAACGAAAGTATTATTAGTGACCATAATGTCATTGGGGGTAATGGCACCGATAAAGCTTTAATCAACTTTTTAAAAATAAAATCCGATATGCCAAAAATTACTAAACGAATACCTTTTGATAGTGAAACTAAATTTAGTGCTATTTACTTAGATAAGGATGTCTATTTAAAAGGCGCTATGGAAACAATTTTACCTAAATGTACAAAATATTTAACCAGTAAAGG
>CANPZJ010000078.1 GCA_947588795.1 uncultured Bacilli bacterium | reverse complement strand
GAATATCAGTTTATATTGTTTCTATTGAAGTTACCATTCCCTTTTTTTTCTTTGTCTACTTTATGGGGTACACTTCATTATGAGATAAAAAATAATTCTTTTTATTTTTTAATAATGTTAAAATTATTATAAGGAGTGGTAGAATGAGACCTTTAAATGATTTAAAAAGAGAATTAGCCCAATATGAAAATGAACTTGCAAGTATAACAAGAAAAACGCAAAAAGATACACCTTTTCCATTACATGCTTTAGATGGGCATTCAGAAAGTTATACTGTTACATCTTATACAGATAATACTAGAGCAAGTTATTTGCAAAAGCAAATTGCTGCTTTAAAAAGTCAAATTAATTCTTATGCAAGAGATGCAGAAACTATTAGAGAGGTTCAACAAAGAAAAGAAATGGAAGATTATGAAGAAGCAAAAGCGGATATAGTTGCCTATGCACATAGTTTATATGCTGAAAAAATTGATGCTTATATGGAATTGAATTTTTGGGGTAAAGCTAAAGCTTTGTTTCATGGTAAAAAACCTAAAAAATTAACTGATCAACAAGTAATTCAAGAATATGGCGACCAAGCTATAGATAAAATACTTGCATCCGGAGTAGAAAAACATAATGCTGATAAAGAATATCAAATTGAACAAGCCAAAATGAAATATGCTGATAATCCTGAAGAATTAGCAAAAATTATAGAGGGAATAGAACAATATTATGATAAACAATATGAAGATGCAAAAGGTTACTATAAACCTATCGTGGATATTTTAAAAGAAGATGGTAGGTCAAGATGAAGATAGAATTTAATGAAGTGTTTGATGCTTTTAAAAATTTAAGTGAATCAGAAAAAAAGAATGCTATAATTGAATTTATTAAAAATGATATAAAAGCATTACAACAAATGAATAATGATATTGGTAATAATTTAAGTGTAGAAGACATTAATAAAATATCTAAAGTATCAATAGAAAATAGCTTAGATGCTATATATGAATTATTACATATTATGACTGAACAGATAGAAATGTTTTCGGAAAAAATTTCGCAAGATTTTTATGAATAAGAGTTTGATATGGAAGCAAAATATATTGAAAATATAAAAGAATATGTTGAAAAAAATTTAATTGATGGCAGTTTAGTAATAATTGAAGCAATTAAAGTAGCACCTATTAGAGCACGAAAAGGAAATATTGGTGAAACAATTATTTCTTGGAGTGTTGATCAAAATGGTAATCCAGTTAAAGAAAAAGAAGCAAAGGTAACAATTGATGTTACTGGTGAAACTGGATGGATAGCTACTAAAGTTGATAATGATGGAAGTCCTATTATTGATCAAAATGGTAATTACAATGAATGGATAATACCTAATGAAACTTTTTTAAAAAACTATGAACAAGATCCAGATAATCCAAATTTATTTAGAAAAGTTGCTCAACCACAGTCTTTTGTTCAAATAAATGAAGATATAACATTTAATGACCGTTATAATGGATTGTACACATTAGCAAAAGGCGGTTATTTAAATATAACTAATTTAGATAAAATATATGCAGTATCGAAAAGAGATTTTGAAGATACTTATAAATTGATTGAAGATAATAATTTAATTAGATAAATTTTATAAGCAATATAAAGAGGTGTTGTGTGATATGGATAATAAATTTTTATTAGTTGCCTTAAAAATAATAATTACTATTTTAATAGCAATGATATTAAACATAATTTTAAATTATATAATAAATCAAATGTTAAAAAATAATAAGAAAAATTTTAAAGCTACAATGACTTCTTTAAAAATTATTAAAAGAATAAAAACTGCTTTAATAGCAATTTTTACATTTATTATATGTATATTTCAAATTCCGGGAATAACATCTATATCAATAAGTGTTTTATCTGGTGCCGGAATAGTTTCATTAATTTTGGGATATGCTGCCCAAAAAACTTTATCTAATTTCTTTTGTGGTATGGGTATTGCCTTTAGTGATCCTTTTGAAATTGGTGACTATATCAAATGTGTTGAAATAGATTTAAATGGGTACGTTGAAGATATTACTTTAAGACATACAGTTATTAGAACAATTGATAATAAAAGAGTTATTATTCCAAATGGTAGAATGGATGAAATAACTATTGAAAATTATAATCATACTGACAATGAAGTATGTAGATTTGTTGAATATCCAATTGCATATACAGCTGATGTTGATAAAGCAATGAATATTTTAAAAGAAGAAATAGATAAATTATATAATCCAAATACTAATGGCATTAATAAACACGTGGAATTTCCTAAAGTAAGGGTTGTAAAATGGGATAGTTCTAGTATAATAATTCGTGGTTGGGTTTGGGGTGCTGATAATAGTATGACTCACGAAGAAATATTTAATTTGAATTATATTATTAAAAAAAGATTTGATAAAGAAGGAATAGAAATACCTTATAATTATCTTAATGTTATTCAAAAAGATGAAAAAAACGCAAGAACAAAAACAAAAAAATAATTTGTATTAAAAGTGTTGCCATTTTAGGTAGCACTTTTTTAAATTCTATAGTTAAAATTTAGTATTTTATTTTTATTCTTTAATAATCTACAAGTTATCTTAAAAATATGTTATTATATTAATGATGCATTTAAGAGGTGACAAATATTTATGAAAATAGGTATTCCAAGAGCATTTTTATATTATAAATATCATGTTTTATGGGAAACTTTTTTTGAAGAATTAGGTATTGAATATATTGTTAGTCCAGAAACTAATAAAGATATTTTAAAAAGAGGAACAATGCATGCCATAGATGAATCTTGCCTATCTAGTAAAATTTATACAGGACATGTTGATTATTTGATTGATAAATGTGATTATATATTTATTCCAAGAGTAGCAACTCTTGGTAGTCATAAAGATACCGTTTGTTCTAAATTTCAAGCTATTTATGATGTTATCAACAATACTTATAGAGAAAAGAATTTAAAAATTTTATATTATAGTATAGATGTTATTAATAAAGATACTGAATTAAAAGCATTTCTTAAAATGGGTAAATTTTTAGGTAAGAAAAAAGTGCAAATAATGAAGGCTTATTATATTGCAAAGCAAGCAGAGAAGACAGCTAAAATGATTGATCTTAATAATCAAAACAATTTATTTAAAAGTGATAATCCAAAAATACTTATTGTATCTCATCCTTATAATATTTATGATGAATATGTGGGAAAACCTATTACAAGTACTTTAAAAGAACTTGGATGTGAGCCAATACTTGCTTGTGTTGTGGATGAAAAACAAGCCAGAGATAGAGCAAAAAAAATTAGTAAAACTTTGCCTTGGACTTTCAATAAAGAATTAGTGGGAGCCATAGATATTTATAAAGATAAAGTAGATGGCATAATTTTAGCATCATCATTTCCTTGCGGACCAGATTCTTTGGTTAATGAAATGATTATCAGAAGATTTAAAGGTAAACCAATAATTAATTTAACACTTGATGGTCAAGAAGGAACAGCTGGTTTGGAAACAAGATTAGAAAGTTTTGTTGATATAATAAAAATTAGAAAGAATGAAGTAGTAAATGAGTAAAGTAAAAGTTAATTTTCCGAGATTTGGTTCTTATAATGTTGCCGTAAGACATATTATTACCAAAGGTTTAGGTTGTGATTATGTTGATTCACCACCAATTACTAAAAAGACTCTAGAAATTGGGGCTAAAAATTCACCAGATTTTGTTTGTACTCCTTTTAAATATCAATTAGGTGGTTATATTGAAGCAATTGAAGCTGGTGCTAATACCTTAATTCAAGTAGG